>QNFN01000213.1 GCA_003645555.1 Gammaproteobacteria bacterium
ATGTCATTGGCCCCGATGACGATGGAGATATCCACGTTCGCAAAGTCCTTGTTGACCTCGTCCATGTCGAACACGATGTCGTAGGGAACATTGGCCTCGGCCAGCAGCACGTTCATGTGCCCGGGCATGCGGCCGGCCACCGGGTGAATTCCGAAACGGACGTTGATGCCTTTGCTCCTGAGCTTGTTGGTGATATCGCAGACGATGTGCTGTGCCTGGGCGACGGCCATGCCATAGCCAGGCAGGATCACCACCTCCCTGGCCCCACCGAGCAGGTCCGCGACGGCATCAGCCTCGATGGGTTTGATGTCGCTCGCGTCGCCGGCGGCGCCGGCCGTTCCGCTGCTCGCCGCCGTGCCGAAGCCGCCGAGGATGACGCTCAGGAACTTGCGGTTCATGGCCTTGCACATGATGTAGCTGAGAATGGCCCCGCTGCTGCCGACCAGCGCGCCGACCACGATCAGCAGGTCGTTGCCCAGCATGAAGCCCATGGCAGCGGCGGCCCAGCCCGAGTAGGAGTTGAGCATCGACACCACCACCGGCATGTCCGCGCCGCCGATGGCCAGCACCATGTGCACACCGAAGATCAGGGCGATGGCCGTCATGATGACCAGCTCGGTCATCCCCGCCCCCTGCGCCGAAGCCTCGACGTACGCTCCGCCGAACCAGATGGCGGCGAGCAACAGGCCGAGGTTGAACAGGTGCCGGCCGGGCAGTTGGACGGGCTTGCCGCCGATTCTCGCGCTGAGCTTGAGATAGGCCACCACGGAGCCTGAGAAGGTCAGGGCGCCAATCAGGATGCCGATGTAGGTCTCCACGTCGTGGATGGTTTTCTCTACACCGACGAAATCCGGGCTGTGCTCGATGGCATTGGCAAAACCCACCAGCACGGCCGCCAGGCCCACCAGCGAGTGCAGGATGGCCACCAGCTCGGGCATCCGGGTCATCTCGACCCGTTTTGCCAGGATCAGGCCGACCGTGCCCCCGACTACCAGGCTGCCGATCAGGAAAGCGTAGTTAGCCGTGACCAGGCCGAACACGGTGACCGCCAGCGCCAGTGTCATGCCGGCAATGCCGTACCAGTTGCCGCGACGGGCCGTCTCCTGGTGACTGAGCCCGCCGAGCGCGAGGATGAACAGCGCGCTGGCGCCGATGTAGGAGACGGTGATGATTCCGGGTGTCATGACCGCCCCCTCACTTGCGGAACATGCGCAACATGCGCTGGGTCACGGCAAAGCCGCCGACGATATTGATGCTGGTGATGAAGATGGCCACCGTGGCCAGCAAGACGCCCAGCGTGCTCGGCGTGGACACCTGCATCAACGCGCCGATGACGATGATGCTGCTGATGGCATTGGTGACGCTCATCAGCGGCGTATGCAGGGAATGGGAGACGCCCCAGATCACCATGTAGCCGACGAAGCAGGAGAGCACGAACACGATCAGGTGGCCCATGAAGTCGGGCGGGGCCACCAGGCCCAGGCCGAACAGGCCGATTCCGGCCAGGACCAGGGGCACCAGGAACGCCAGCGGGTGGGCCGGCTCGGGTTCCTTGCGTGACAGGTCCTCGACGGCCTCGGTATCGATGTCTTCGCTGGGCGCCAGCGAGATGCGCGGCGCCGGCGGGGGCCAGGTGATTTCACCGTCCTTGACCACGGTGCAGCCGCGGATGACCTCGTCATCCATGTCGATGACGATGGTGCCGTCCTTTTCCGGGCACATCTCGGCGATAAGATGGCGCAGGTTGGTGGCCAGGAGTTGACTGGACTGGGCCGCCAGGCGACTCGGCAGGTCGGTGTAACCGATGATCGTCACATCGTGCTTGACGACCACCTTGTTGCGCTCGGTGAGCTTGCAGTTGCCGCCCGCCTCGGCCGCCAGATCGACAATCACGCTGCCGGGCTTCATGTTGGCCACCATGCGCTCGGTGATCAGTTCCGGGGCTGGCTTGCCGGGAATCAGGGCGGTGGTGATGATGATGTCGACATCGGCTGACTGGGAGGCAAACAGGTCCATTTCCGCCTTGATGAACTCCGGGCTCATGGTCTTGGCGTAACCACCTTCACCACCGCCCTCATCGTCCCCGAAATCAAGCATCAGGAACTCGGCATTCAGGCTCTCGACCTGTTCCTTTACCTCGGGGCGGGTGTCGAACGCACGCACCACCGCACCCATGCTCTTGGCCGCGCCGATCGCCGCAAGCCCGGCGACGCCGGCACCGATCACCAGCACCTTGGCCGGCGGGATGCGCCCGGCCGCAGTCACCTGACCGGTGAAAAAACGGCCGAAATGCTGTGCCGCCTCGATGACCGCCCGGTAACCCGCGATGTTGGCCATGGAACTCAGGGCATCGAGTTTTTGCGCTCGCGAGATGCGCGGTACCGCGTCCATGGCGATGGCGGAGACACCATGCTCCGCCAGGCGCTGCAGCATGCGGGGATTCTGGGCCGGGTAGATGAAGCTGATCAGCGTCTGCCCTTCCTTGAGCAGCTCGATGCCGTTGAAACCCAGTTCCGGATGCGGTTGGGGCGGACGCACCTTGATGATGATGTCGGCCGTACGCCACAGATGGCGCGGGTCCTCCACGAGTTGCACACCCACCTTGGCATAAGCCTCGTCGCTGAAGTTGGCTGCCGCGCCGGCGTTTTTCTCGAGCTCCAGTTCGAATCCCAGGCCGATCAGGTGCTCGGCGGTCTCGGGGGTCAACGCCACCCGCTTCTCACCCTCTTCGATCTCTTTCGGAATGCCGATCAGCATGCTCAATTCCTCGTCGTGGCGGCCAGCAGATGTGCCAGTATGGCCGGGCAGCACGTACCTTCACCCACTCGCGGGGGTGGTTGTCTCACCCGAACTTTGCACCTGTTGCGGTGCAAAATTAAGCCTTCACAGGATACCCTATGCAAGCAAAAAACTATTATGCCGTATATCAATGATTTTATTTAACGCTGCCGTATGTCATTGATTACGTTAACGTAGTTTCGTGCTGACGCTGATGTCACCAAGGATCCGGAGCCGTGCACACCTGTGACTACGGCCGCCCATGATGCGTGATCCTGGCCGCCTCGCCGGTCCGCTGATGCTGGCCATGACGCTGCTGGCAGTACTGCACGGCCTGTGGCCGTCACTCCCGCTCCACCTCTCGGGCGCCGCGGGCTGGGCTGCGATGCTGCTGCTGTTACCGAATATCGGCCGCCACCAACGATACCAGGCGGTCGCGATGATCGTCGTCGGTGCCGCCGGGCTCGCCTGGGCCGGGCTGCAAGGTGGAAACATGCGGTTGGGCCACGCCCTCAGCGGCCACGCCATGCTGCTGGCGATGCTGATCGCCGTCAGCTTCGTGCGCCTGGTTGCGCTGCCGCGCAGCGACCAGGACGAGCGACTACCCCAGGGGCGTGGCGAAATCTGGCGTACGCTGCTCGGTGTTCACCTGTTCGGTGCGGCGATCAATTTCACCGCGCTGGTGATCATGGGCGACCGACTCGCCCTGCGGCGACCGCTGTCACTGCCGCAGGCACAGGTACTGGCACGTGGTTTCAGTGCCGCGGCCCACTGGTCGCCGTTCTTCGCCGCCATGGCGGTCGCACTGACCAACGCACCTGGCTCGAGCCTCGGCACGCTGGCACCGATCGGGGTGGCCATCGCCCTGGTCGCCCTCGGGCTCGGCGGCTCGTTGCTGGCACGGCAGCCGGAGAGCGCCCGGTTTTACGGCTATCCAATGCACTTCGAGGCGCTGACCGTGCCCGCACTCCTCACGACCGGCGTACTTGCCGTCCACTGGGCCTTCCCCACCATCCCGATTCTCGCGGTGATTGCGCTCCTGGCCTTGTCGGTCACCGTCGGCCTGCTCTGGATCCGCCCTGATGGAGCCCGTAGGCAACGCCTGGCCGAACATGTTAACGACGGCCTGCCACGGATGGCCGGGGAACTAGTGCTGTTCCTCGCCGCGGGGGTACTCGCCGCCGGGGTCGCCAGCACGATCGCCACCAATTATCCGGACCTTGCCGTCAGCGCCTTCGGGCCGACCGAGGCCACCGCCCTGCTGTTGGCGATGACGGCCGCCTCACTGGCCGGCATTCACCCGGTCATCACCATCGCCGTCGCCGGTGGTGCGCTTGGCCCGTGGGTCACCGACCCGAACCTGCTCGGCATTACGTTCCTGATGGCCTGGGCCGCCGGGGTCGTGGTCTCGCCATTCTCGGTACTGCAGATCACGCTGCAGGGGCGCTACGGGATCGGCCCGTTACGTATGATCCGGGCCAACGCCTGTTATGTGCTGTTGCTGCTCGTCG
>QNFN01000214.1 GCA_003645555.1 Gammaproteobacteria bacterium
AGTACTACCGTATCGAGTACCGCGCCCTTGTCACCCAGTACCTGGTCACCAACCTGAACACCGGCGAGTTAAGCAGCCATACCGACCTCGAGGCCGCGTTGGCGATGCTCGGCCAGGTGCCCGAATTCCCCATGCTCGATCGGCGCCTGCTACGCGTCGGCGTCCGCTACAGCGCACGCCTGCGTGCCCGACTCGACGTTGAATCGCTGCCGTTGCCACTACGACCGATGGTCTACCTGAAAAGTCGCTGGGGCCTGACCAGCGAGTGGTACGAATGGCCGCTCACCCCCTGAAACGCCTCGCCTCAGGCCCACTGCCGGCGATCACGCTGGTGGGACTGCTGCTGGTCTCGCTCTTCATGATGAGCGAATCGACCCAGAACTCGGCACAGTTCGGGCGCCTCTACGTCTGGCTGCTCGGCCTCAACGTGGCCGGCCTGGTGGTGCTGATCGGCCTGATCCTGGCCAACCTCTACCGACTGGCCCGGCAGATACGTCAACAGACCGCCGGTGCGCGCCTCACCCTGCGCCTGGTGGTGATCTTCAGTGCACTGGCCCTGGCCCCGGTCAGCCTGCTCTACTACTTCTCACTGCAGTTCCTGCACCGCGGTATCGACAGCTGGTTCGACGTACGCGTGGAAGAGGCGCTGACCGACAGCCTCGAACTCGGCCGCTCATCGCTCGACCTGAACATGCGTGTCGTGCTGCGCCGGCAAGAGGCCATGGCCGGTGACCTGGTTGACACCACCGAAGGTCAGGCGACCTTCATCCTCGATGAACTGTTGCCCGGCAGCGCGGCCTCGGACCTGACACTGCTCGGCGCCAACGGTCGCATCATCGCCTCGAGCGGCACCGACCCGACAACGCTGATACCGAGCCAGCCCGGTGAGGACATCCTGCTGCTGGTGCGCCAGCGCCAACCGTACGTCGGTCTCGATCCGATCCGTGATCTCGGGCTGTTCGTGCGCGTGGTGGTGCCGATCGAAATGGCCGGCAGCACCGAGCTGCGCATGCTGCAAGGCCTCTATCCGGTACCCAAACCGATGAGCGAACTGGCCAACACGGTCGAGGAGGCGTTCACCAAGTACCGCGAACTCGCCTACCTGCGCACCCCACTGAAATACAGCTTCACCCTGACGCTGTCACTGGTGCTGCTGTTCGCCCTGCTGGCCGCGGTCTGGCTGGCGTTTCTCTCCGCCCGACGCCTGACCGCCCCGATCCGCGACCTGGTCACCGGCACCCGTGCGGTGGCGGCCGGTGACTACGGGCTACGGCTGCCGCAACCGGACAACGACGATCTCGGCATGCTGGTGCGTTCGTTCAACGAAATGACCCGACGCATCGCACAGTCCCACGACGACACCCAGCGCAGCCAGCGGGAGGTGGAGCAGCAAAAGGCCTACCTCGAGGTCATCCTCGGCAGCCTCTCGAGTGGGGTGTTGAGCATTGATCACGACCTGGTGCTACGTACCGCCAATACGGCTGCCGAACAGATCCTCGATGCACCACTCGGTGATCGCCTCGGTCAGAATTTTGATGACATCGGCTCCGACTACGAGCATCTGCGCCCCCTGCTGAAGGCATGGGACGAACGTGCCCGTCTCGGGGTCGGCCTCGCCTGGCAGGAGGAGATTGCGCTGTTCGGAGCGCGCGGCCGCCAGGTACTGAACTGCCGTGGCACCGCGCTCGGCGCCAACGATCTCGAGCATGCCGGCCAGGTGCTGGTTTTCGATGACATCACGACCCTGATCCAGGCCCAGCGTGACGCCGCCTGGGGCGAGGTGGCACAACGCCTGGCTCATGAAATCAAAAATCCGCTAACCCCGATCCAGCTCTCGGCCGAGCGCTTGCGGCACCAGTGCTCACCTTCACTGGAACCGGCCGACCGCAAAGTGCTCGAACGCCACACCGAGACCATCGTGCAACAGGTCGAGTTGATGAAGGAGATGGTCAACGCCTTCAGCGAATACGCCCGCCCACCGCAGCTCAAACTCGCACCTCTGGCACTCAACCCGCTGGTCGAGGAATTGGCCGAGCTCTACCGCAGCAGCACGACCGGGATGTCGATCCAAACCGACCTCGACGTGACTCTGCCGTCAATCGAGGCCGACGCCGGACGCTTGCGCCAGCTGCTGCATAACCTGATCAAGAATGCCGTTGAGGCCCTGACAGATCGGCCGGGTGGCCGCATCACCATTCGTACCCGTTCACGCCATACCAGCCACGGTCAGCTGGCGGAGCTGCGTATCAGCGACAACGGCCCCGGCATTCCGGAGACCGTACGCGAGCAGCTGTTCGAACCCTACATGACCACCAAGCTGCGTGGCACCGGTCTCGGGCTGGCGATCGTCAAAAAAATCGTCGAGGAACACGGTGGTATGATCGAAATCAAAGAACCCCGCAGTGGCGGCGTGTCGATCTCGGTGCGGCTGCCGGTCGCCACACCCTCGGGCATGACGACCTCCAACGGGGGCGCCGCCACAATTACTTGACCTACATTACGCCTGAGCCAGCATCCGCCGATGTCGAAGCCCTACATCCTGGTCGTTGACGACGAGCCCGCGATCCGCGATCTGGTCAAGGAGATCCTCGAAGACGAAGGCTACGAAGTGGCCATCGCCGAGGGCGGCAACGCGGCCCGCCAGGCCATGCGCACCCGCCGCCCCGACCTCACCCTGCTCGATATCTGGATGCCCGAGCTTGACGGCATATCGCTACTCAAGGAGTGGTCGCGCAACGAAGGCCTGCCCTGTCCGGTGATCATGATTTCGGGCCACGGCACAGTCGAGACCGCGGTCGAGGCGACCCGACTCGGCGCCTACGATTTCATCGAAAAGCCGTTGTCGATGGCCAAGCTGCTGGTTACCGTCGAGCGTGCGCTTGAGGCCAACAAGCTGCAGCGCGAGAACATCGACCTGCGCCAGCACGAGCCAGCGCTGGTCGAGCCGGTCGGTCGCAGCCCGACCGTACAGCGGCTACGCGAGCAGGTACGGCGTATCGCCGAGCACGACAGTTGGGTGTTGATCACCGGTGAGTCGGGTAGCGGCAAGGAGACCTTCGCTCGCTACCTGCACTCCTGCAGCGGTCGCCGTAACGGACCGTTTGTCGATGTCGGTGTCGGCGCCATCGCCGGCGAAAACGCCGCGATCGAGCTGTTCGGCAACGAGGACTCCGGGGGCACCGTCCGCTACGGTCGCCTCGAACAGGCCACCGGTGGCACGCTGTTCCTCGACGAAGTCGCCGACATGGCCAGTGAAACCCAGACCCGCCTGCTCAGCGCCTTCGAGACCCGCACCGTGACCCGCGTTGGTGGCAGCGAGGCGGTACCGATCAATGTGCGCATCATCGCGGCCAGCCACGCCAATCTCGAGCAGCTGGTCCAGGAGGGTCACTTCCGCGAAGACCTTTTCTACCACCTCAACGTGGTGCCGGTGTACATCCCGCCACTGCGCGAACACCGCGATGACGTGCCCGAATTGCTCACCTTCTACGTTGACCGCTTTGTCGAGCGCGAGGGGCTGACCTACCGCCATTTCAGTGTCGCGGCCCAGAACCGGCTGCGCCACTACGACTGGCCGGGCAACGTGCGTGAACTGAAGAACATGGTGCAAAGGCTGCTGATCCTCGGCCATGGTGAAGAGATCGGTGCCGATGAAATCGAGGCCGCACTGACCGCGACCGCAACCGCGGCGGCCCCGAACGACCTCGGCCTACCGCTTGACCTGCCGCTACGCGAGGCGCGCGAACAATTTGAACGGGTCTACCTGCAACACCAGTTGCGTGAGTGCGAAGGCAACGTCAGCCGCCTTGCCGAGCGGGTCGGCATGGAGCGCACTCACCTCTACCGCAAGCTGCGTGCGCTCGGGATTGAAACCCGTCGTTCTGGCAAATAGCCCTGGAGCGGACTAATATGTTGCATTGCAACATACCAGGAAGGCTGATGGCATGAAAATCATCATCCTCGGCGCCGGCCAGGTCGGAACGTCGGTGGCCGAAATCCTCGCCAGCGAAGCGAACGACATCACCGTCGTCGACACCAACACGGTCCAGCTCCAGGACCTGCAGGACCGCTTCGACCTGCGCACCGTCTATGGCCATGCCTCCCACCCACGTACGCTGGCGCGTGCTGGCGCCGAAGATGCCGACATGGTGCTGGCGTTCACCAACAGCGACGAGACCAACATGGTCGCGTGCCAGATCGCCTATACGCTGTTCCGAACCCCGACCAAGATTGCCCGCATCCGCTCCCAGGAGTACTCGTCGCGGCCCGAGATCTTTG
>QNFN01000215.1 GCA_003645555.1 Gammaproteobacteria bacterium
ATAGCGACGACAATGCACTGGGAACCGAAACGTGCCGCCGCGTTGCGAACGAACTCCGGGTCGTGCACCGCGGCGGTGTTGATCGAGACCTTGTCGGCACCAGCGTTGAGCAACCGGCGGATGTCGTCAAGAGATCGAATGCCGCCGCCAACGGTCAGCGGGATGAACACCTCGCCGGCCACCGCCTCGACCACATGCAGCATGGTGTCCCGGTTGTCGGAACTGGCGGTGATGTCGAGAAAGGTGATCTCGTCAGCCCCTTCGGCATCGTAGCGCCGGGCCACCTCGACCGGGTCGCCAGCGTCGCGAATCTCGACGAAACGCACCCCCTGGACCACGCGTCCGCGGTCGACGTCCAGGCAGGGAATGATGCGCTTGGCGAGCCCCACGTCAGGCCTCGAACGGATCGGCGCTGAGCTCGTCTGCGAGACGCTGGCCCTCGGCGAGGTCGAGCGTCCCTTCATAGATTGCGCGCCCGGTGATGGTGCCGATGATGCCGGCGTCGGCAACCTCGCACAGCGCACGTATGTCATCGAGGTTACGTACCCCGCCTGATGCGATCACCGGAATATGCACCGCCTCGGCCAGGCGTACCGTCGCCTCGACGTTGACGCCGTTCATCATGCCGTCACGACCGATGTCGGTGTAGACGATCGATACCACCCCATCCTGCTCGAACTGCTGCGCCAGCTCGATGGCGTCGTGCCTGGAGAGCTTCGACCAACCATCAACAGCGGCGCGCCCATCCTTGGCGTCGAGGCCGACGATGACGTGGCCGGGGAACTCCATGCACAGATCGTTGACGAAATGCGGCATGGTCACCGCCTTGGTACCGATGATCACGTAGCGTACCCCCGCCTCGAGATAGGCGACCACCGTCTCCTCGTCGCGGATACCACCGCCGACCTGGATCGGCAGATCGGGATAGGCCGCGCAGATATCGTGAATCACCTTGGCGTTAACCGGCTCGCCAGCGAAGGCGCCATTCAGGTCGACAATATGCAGCCGGCGTGCACCCGCCTCGACCCAGCGCCCGGCGACCTCTACCGGATCGTCGGAAAAGACCGTTTCATCCTCCATCCGCCCTTGGCGCAGGCGCACACATTTACCATCTTTCAGGTCAATCGCCGGTATCAACAGCATCGTCTTGTCCTCGTCACTCCTGGCTTTGTTGCGGGGGCACGGTCCCGTCCCACTGGGTGAAGTTGGCCAACAGCCGCAGGCCGGGATGCTGGCTCTTCTCCGGGTGAAACTGCACCGCAAAGACGTTATCGCGGGCAAGTACCGAAGCGTAACGGCGCCCGTAGTCGGTGACCCCGGCCACCAGCGTGGTGTCGTCGGGGTCGACATAATAACTGTGCACAAAGTAGAACCGGGTCTGGTCGTCGATGCCGTCCCAGAGCGGGTGCGGGTGCACCTGCTCGACCTGGTTCCAGCCCATTTGCGGGATCTTCAGCCGCCCGGCGGCCGGATCGATACCGGCACCGAAATAACGTACCTGGCCCGGCACCAAGCCAAGGCAGTCCACGCCGTC
The DNA here is from genome assembly GCA_003645555.1 of Gammaproteobacteria bacterium. Taxonomy (GTDB): domain Bacteria; phylum Pseudomonadota; class Gammaproteobacteria; order QNFN01; family QNFN01; genus QNFN01. Next base: position 1,535 of record QNFN01000215.1, read on the forward strand.
ACCCTCTTCGGAGTAATCGAGCAAGACCTGCAGACCCATACAAATGCCAAGGAACGGCTTCGTCTGCACCGCTTCGCGGATCACGTCAACCAGGCCGGCAGCGCGTATTTCATGCATGCAGTCGCGCGCCGCCCCCTGGCCAGGAAAAACCACCCTCTCCGCAGCAAGGATCTCGCCCGCGTTCGCCGTGACACGCACGCGACGACCGGCAACATGCTCCAGCGCCTTGGCGATGGAGTGCAGGTTGCCCATCCCGTAGTCGATGATCGCGATCGTGTTCATGGCTGAGAGGCGTGACGCCAGCGTGGTTGCTTGGTCAGAGTTGCCCCTTGGTCGACGGCGTGATGCCGGCCATCCGTGGATCGGGCTCAACCGCCATGCGCAGGGCACGAGCGAACGCCTTGAACACCGTTTCGGCGATGTGGTGCGCGTTGTCCCCGCACAGGGCGTCAACGTGCAGCGTCGCCTGGGCGTGATTGACGAAGCCCTGGAAGAATTCGTGGAACAGCTCAGTGTCGAATTCGCCGACCCGGGCACGCGGAAACTCCACCCGCCAACTCATACCGGGCCGGCCAGAAAGGTCGATGACCACCCGCGACAACGCCTCATCCAGCGGGACATAGGCGTGGCCGTAGCGGCGGATCCCGCGCTTGTCACCAAGCGCGGCAGCAATCGCCTGGCCCAGGGTGATGCCAATGTCCTCGACGGTGTGGTGGCCGTCGATCTCGAGATCGCCGCGCGCGGTAACTGTCAGGTCGAGCAACCCGTGACGCGCAATCTGGTCAAGCATGTGCTCGAGGAACGGCACGCCGGTGGCCAACTCGGCACGGCCACTGCCGTCGAGATCGACCCTGACCTCGATCTGGGTCTCGTTGGTATCGCGGCGGATCGTCGCCGTACGCTCACTCATATTTTCAAGGCCTTGCGACCATTCCTGCCGTGCAACATTGATAGCATAACCGCTTCACGAACTGTTTACGATGCGCCCCGGGGCCGACGACCACCCGTCATATCCTTGCTTCTGATGTGGTTGCTTGCCGACCGCCACCCGGCCCTGCCAGACTGGTGCTCATGACCGAGCCTGGCCAGACCCTGCGCGTCGCGTTGCTGTCGGATACCCACGGCTTCCTCGACCCGCGTATAGCCGAGCTGGTCGAGGCGTGCGATATCGCCATCCACGGTGGCGATATCGGTGGTTTCGGCGTGCTACGCGAACTCCAGCCACGACTCGGCCGGGTGATCGTCGTGCGTGGCAACAACGACACGCCGCGCGATTGGGCTGGCAAGGACACCGCCGGGCTCGACGACGTACCACGGCTGGCCGAGCTCGACGTGCCGGGTGGCCGGCTGGTGGTCATCCACGGCCACCGCTCAGGACCCCTTTACGAACGCCACCACCGCCTGCGCCGGCGCTTTCCTGACGCCCGCGCCATCATCGTTGGCCACAGTCATCGCCAGGTATGCGATTGCGAGACCCTACCCTGGGTACTCAATCCGGGAGCGGCCGGCAAGTACCGCACCTTCGGCGGGCCGGGCTGCCTGGTGCTCTCCACAACCGCCGGCGACTGGACGCTCGAGCGCTACCGCTTCGATCCACTGCGGCGGCACCCTCGCAGTCAGCGCCGCTCTGCCGCGGATCGTAGCCGCGGCGAGATCACACCATGAAGCTGCAGCAGTTGCGCTACATCGTCGAGGTGAACCGGCAGGGACTCAACGTCTCGGCCGCCGCCGAAGCGCTGCACACCTCCCAGCCCGGAGTCAGCAAGCAGGTCCGTCAGCTTGAAGATGAACTCGGGGTGCAGGTTTTCGAGCGCAGCGGCAAGCACCTGAGCGCCCTGACTGCGGCCGGCCGCGATATCGTGCGCATGGCCAGCGACGTGCTCGAAGGCGTCGAAAATATTCGCCGGGCAGCGGCTGACTATGTCGACGAAAAACGTGGCAGCCTGTCGATTGCCACCACCCATACCCAGGCGCGCTACGCCCTGCCCAGGGTGGTCGGCGCTTTTGTCCGCCGCTACCCCGACGTCACGCTGTCGCTGCACCAGGGCACACCGATGCAGATTGCCGGCATGGCCGCCGAGGGGGTGATCGACATGGCCATCGCCACCGAGGCAATGGAGCATTTCGACGATTTGGTGATGCTGCCCTGCTATCGTTGGAACCGCAGCATCGTCGTTCCCTGCGACCACCCGCTGCGCGAGGTCAAACCGCTCACGCTGGCCGCGATTGCCGACTACCCGCTGCTGACCTACGTCTTCGGCTTCACCGGGCGTTCGCGTCTCGACGAGGCGTTCAACCGCGAGGGACTCAAGCCGCGTGTCGCCTTTACCGCGACCGATGCCGACGTCATCAAAAGCTACGTCCGGCTCGGTTTGGGCGTCGGCATCATCGCCAGTATGGCCTTCGATCCGGCACACGACACCGACCTCTGCGCCCTCGATGCCAGCCACCTGTTTCACGACAGCATGACGCGCATCGGCCTGCGCCGGAACACCCTCCTGCGTGAGTACGTCTACGACTTCATCGCGCTGTTCGCGCCCCATCTCGCCCGCCAAACCCTAAACGCCGCACTGGCGGCGCCGTCGGCCGAGGTGCGCGCAGAACTGTTCGCCGACATCAAACTGCCGCGCCTCTGAGCCAACCCTCAGTCGGCGAGATCGAACGAAGCGACCACCGGCGCGTGGTCGGACGGCCTCTCCCAACCGCGTGGCGTGCGGTCGACGCG
>QNFN01000216.1 GCA_003645555.1 Gammaproteobacteria bacterium
CACCAGCGTCAGTGCCACACCTTCTTTTGCCAGCGCATCGGCGCAACCGCGTCCGAGCCCCCGGCTGGCGGCGCCGACCAGCGCTGTCCTTCCCACGACTCCCCGGTCCATTACCTGCTCCCGGTGCGTTGAAGGTTGCTATAGTCTAGCTTTCTGGCCATGAGATTCCGACAGCCGTGGCTGGACTATCCGGGGTTGGAATGAACCACGCTCTCATTGAGGATGGCTGCGGCAGTCGGGTGGCCTGAAATCACTTGTCTGGGAGATCGCCGCCAGCTCGGACTCGAGGGCATCTGTGGGCTATCCTGTCGATCCGACCACCGTCCGAGAGAATGGGCATGCCCATAAGCCTGATCAACGGCCCCACGTGGCCGGTTCCCGTGCCGGGTCCGGACGGGAGTTGATGACGGCACCTGCCGAGGTTCGGGCGCAGCCGGTGGCTGATGTGCCTGGCAACGAGTTCGCCTGGCCGTACGTGCTTGGCATCGCGCTGGAGCACAAGCGTGAGCTGATCGTCGCTCACATCGTCGCCATTTTCGCCGTGCTGCTCAGTGTGCCGGTTCCGCTGTTGATGCCGATCCTGGTCGATGAGGTGCTGCTCGGCCAGCCCGGGGTCGCCGTGGCCACCATGCAGGGCCTGTTTCCCGAGGCGTGGTGGGGCCCGGTGCTCTACATCGTCGCCGTGCTCGGCCTGACGGTGCTGCTGCGTATCGGCGCATTGGCGCTGACGGTCTGGCAGACCCGCGAATTCACCATCATCGCCAAGGACGTGATTTTCCGGTTGCGGAAGCAGTTACTCGGTCGCCTGGAACGGATCTCCATGGCCGAGTACGAGACCCTCGGCAGCGGCGCGGTCACGGCGCATTTTGTGACGGATCTCGAATCCGTCGACCAGTTCGTTGGTGGAACGGTTGGCCGCTTCCTGGTCGCGGTGCTCACCCTGGTCGGGGTCGCCGTCGTGCTGGTCTGGATGCACTGGCCGATGGCCTTGTTCATCCTCTGTATGAACCCGTTGGTGATCTGGTTCACGATCATTCTCGGCAAGCGAGTCAAGGATCTCAAGAAAAACGAGAATCGCGCCTTCGAGCTGTTCCAGGAGTCGTTGACCGAGACCCTTGAGGCGATTCAGCAGGTGCGTGCCGCCAACCGCGAGCGCCACTATCTGGCGCGGGTGATCGACCGGGCGCGCGGCGTCCGTGACCACGCCACGGCGTTTGCCTGGAAGAGCGACGCCGCCAACCGCTTTTCATTCCTGGTCTTCCTGATCGGCTTCGAGATGTTCCGTGCCGTCAGTATGCTGATGGTGGTCTTCTCCGACCTGACCATTGGCCAGATGATGGCCGTGTTCGGTTACCTCTGGTTCATGATGGGGCCGGTGCAGGAAGTGCTGAACATCCAGTACGCCTGGTACGGTGCACGTGCCGCGCTGACCCGGGTCAACCGGCTGCTGGCGCTGCGCCAGGAGCCCGATTACCCGCATCTGCACAACCCGTTCGTTGATGTCGACACCGTCGGTGTCGAGGTGCGTGACCTGTGCTTCGCTTATGGTGACGGCCCACGAGTGCTCGACGGCCTGGACCTGGCGATCGCGCCGGGTGAAAAGGTGGCCCTGGTCGGCGCCAGCGGCGGCGGCAAGTCGACGCTGGTGCAGGTGCTGATCGGGCTCTACCCGGCCCGTTCGGGTGAGGTGCACTACGCCGGCGTGCCGGTCGAGCAGATCGGCCTCGATGTCGTCCGCGAGCATGTCGCCGTGGTGCTGCAACACCCGGCACTGCTCAACGACACCGTGCGCAGCAACCTGACGCTCGGCCGCGAGGTCGTCGACGAGATGCTCTGGAATGCGCTCTCTGTTGCCCAACTTGCCGATTACGTCCGTGGCCTGCCACAGGGGCTTGATAGTGTCGTTGGCCGCCAGGGCGTGCGTCTCTCTGGCGGTCAGCGCCAGCGGCTGGCGATTGCGCGGCTGGTGCTTGCTGACCCGCGTGTGGTGATCCTCGACGAGGCGACCTCGGCCCTCGACGCCGAGACCGAAGCGCACCTGCACACGGCCCTGGCCGACTTCCTTGCCGGGCGCACGACCCTGATCGTTGCCCACCGGTTAAGCGCGGTGAAACAGGCCGATCGGGTCTACGTGTTCGAGTCGGGCCGGGTAATCGAGGAGGGTGGCCACGACGAGCTGATTCGTGCTGACGGCCTCTACGCCCGGCTCTACGGCCAGCGCCAAAGCACCTGATCATCGCCATACCGGTTGAACCCCCAGGCCAGAAAAGGGACCAACCTCTCATGAAGCTTGCCACGACAGGGCGTGAAAAGGGGCTCCAGCCACCCAATCCTGAACGGCGTCGCTGGCTGACGCATATCGGAGGCATTGCGGTCGTCGGCCTGTTGCCAACCGTGACACAAGGCGCCGTGCCGCTGCGCCCGACCCCGATGCAGAGCGCCGGCCCGTTCTACCCGGAGACGCTGCCCGCGGACAGTGACAACGACCTGGTCAAGGTGCACGGTCAGGAGGATTACGCCGGTGGCGAGATGACCGAGCTCAGAGGCCAGGTGGTCGACATCGCCGGGCACCCGGTGATCGGCGCGCGGATCGAAATCTGGCAGTGTGACGCCAACGGCCGTTATCACCACCCGCGCGACCGGGGCCACGCCCCCCGCGACGACCGCTTCCAGGGCTACGGTCGTCACGTCGCCGACCTCGATGGCCGCTTCCGCTTCCGCACCATCCGCCCGGTGCCTTACCCGGGGCGCACACCGCATATTCACTTCGCCGTCCACGGCGCCGGTATCGAGCGCCCACTGGTGACGCAGATGTACATCGCCGGTCATGAACTCAACGGCGATGACTTCCTGCTGCAGCGGGTGCCCGCATCGCTGCGCGAGTTGCTGTTGGTGCCGTTTGTCCCGGTTGCCGATGGGCCGGTCCGCTGGCAGGCCGAGTTCCGCGTGGTCGTCGATGCTGCGGGGCGCTTTACCTGACAGCGTACGTTGGGCAGCATGACGTGCAGCCACACCCCGGAAGCACATCATGAAACAGGTCGACTGGTACTTCGATTTCATCTCACCGTTCGCTTACCTGGCGAGTCAGCGGCTCGACTTGCTGCCGGCAGGGATTGAATTGCGCCCGGTGCCGGTGCTGTTTGCCGGCCTGCTCGACCATTGGCAGACCCGGGGTCCGGCCGAAATCGCGCCGATGCGGCAGTTTACCTTCCGTCATATCACCTGGGTTGCCGGGCGAGATGGCATCCCGCTCCGGTTGCCGCCATGCCACCCGTTCAATCCATTGCGTCTGTTGCGGCTCAGTGTCGTGCTCGGTAACGACAGTGCCCAAGTGCAACGGCTGTTCCGTTTCGTTTGGGCCGAAGGTCGAAGCGCAGATGATCCCGAGGCGTGGCATGAGCTAATCACGGAATTGGGTCTGACCGATGCCGATACACGCATTGCTGCACCGGAGGTCAAGGCACAGGTACGTGAGAATACTGAACAGGCGATTGTCCGCGGGGTGTTTGGGGTGCCGACTTTCATCGTCGATGACGAGCTTTTTTGGGGTTACGATGCGCTGCCGTTCCTGGCCCAGTACTTCGCGAATCCGGGGCTGCTGCAAGGGCCCGGTTTTGCGGCCGCCGATACGTTCCCCGAGGGACAATCACGTCCGGGAGCCGGTTCCTGAATGAGCTCGTTGCCCTGGCACCTCTATCTCCTCGAATGTGATGGTCGAGCGATCTATACAGGCATCACGACCGACGTCACGCGGCGGTTTGCCGAGCACACCGCGGGTCGCAGTCGTGCGGCCCGTTACACTCGCGGTGCACGTCACGTACGACTGCTCTACACAGTGGAGTTGGGTGACCGGGCACTCACGGCGCGTGCCGAGTACCGGTTGAAACAGCTGCCGCGGGCGACGAAGGTGAGGATTGCCGAGGAGTGCCCCGCGCGCGCGGCTCTGCTCGATCTTCTCAACCTGGCACCTTGACCTAGTGGGCCATGCGTGAAGTTCGGTAACTAAAGGAGCACAGCCAGAAGGTGTAGATCAAGGCGGAAAACGCAGGAATAGTGGGCCTATTCTAAGCTTTTCCAACGCAGATATACGCGTTCTGGCGAAGCGAACAGTAACCGAATTTTGCGCATGGCCCACTAGTTCAGGCCGTGGTTGTATCCGAGGCTGACACGGGTTGTGCGTGCAGCCAGTAGTCGAGCATCTCTGCCGTCACCGGGCGTGAGTAGAGATAGCCCTGGCCGATGTCGCAGCGGAG
>QNFN01000217.1 GCA_003645555.1 Gammaproteobacteria bacterium
CGGGCGGCGACCTGCGGGTTGCTGCCGTTGAGCGTGCGCACCTGCTCGCCGAGGAAGGCGTAGCCGGAACCGTCCGCGGCGTGGAACTGGGCCGGATTGCCGTGGCAGAAGGCGCCGACCAGGGCGCGGACGCGGTTCGGGTTGCGCAGCGAAAAGGCCGGATCGTTCATCAGCCCGCGGATCGTCACCAGCGTCCCGGGCAGGCGCGAGGTGGCCTGGATGGAGAACCACTTGTCGAGTACCAGCGGGTCCGATTTCCAACGTGCGTAGAAGGCGTCGAGGGCGGGTTGACGCTCAGGCACGTCGGCATTGGCCAGCGCGGCCAGTGCGGCAAGGCTGTCGGTGAGATTGTCGGCGCTGTCGAGTTGCGCCGTGCAGAGCGCGCGCGTAACCGTATCCGGCCGCTCCATCAGGTAGCCGAGAGAAAGATTTTTCAGTGTCCGTCGTCCCACGTCTTCCGCGTCGAAGCGGTAGGGGCGACCGTCGTGTAAACGGTCGTAGGTGGTGCGCCAGGAATCACCAAGCGCGTCGGCCAGTGCCTTACGGAGCCAGACACGGGCGGTATGGATCGCCTCCGGATCGATCGTGGCGGCCTGTTCAGCGAGGTAGCCCTCGCTCGGCAGGTTCAGCGCCAGTGCCACCAGGGCAGGTTCGAGGTCGGCGGCAAGGGTGGCAGCGTAACCGTCACGGAACGACGCGGGCAATGCCAGTGATTGACCGTCGCACCAGTCGGATGCGAGTTGCTGTAGCAGGGTGACCGCCCGTTGCTGGGCCGCATCCCAGCGGTTGAACGGGTCGCTGTCGTGTGCCATCAATAAGGGGAGATGGGCGTCACGTCCAGGGAAGTCGAGCCGCACTGGCGCGGAAAAACCGCGCAGCAGTGATGGTGTCGGGCGGGCCGGCAGGCCGACGAAAGTGAATTCCCGGCGTGTGCCGTGCAGTTCCAACACGCGCGTGGCTGTCGGGTGTGGCTGGGCCTCGCCGGCGAGTTGCAGCGGCAACTCGGCCCCATCCGGGCCGAGCAGGCCAAGCGCGATGGGGACGCACAGCGGCTGTTTTTCGGGTTGTCCCGGAGTGGGTGGGCAGCGCTGTTCGAGAATCAGCGTGTAAGCATGCCGTTCTTCGTCCCAGCGTTCACCCACCCTGAGAATCGGTGTTCCTGCCTGGCGGTACCACACCATGAAATTTTCGAGGTCGGTCGCGTTGGCGTCGCCGAGAGCGGCGATGAACGCCTCGACAGTCACCGCCTGGCCGTCGTGACGTTCGAAGTAGAGATCCATGCCGCGACGGAAGCCCTCTGCGCCGAGCAGGGTGTGCAGCATGCGGATCACTTCGGCACCCTTGTTGTAGACCGTCATGGTGTAGAAGTTGTTGATCTCGATGTATTGCTCGGGCCGCACCGGATGGGCCATCGGCCCGGCATCCTCGGCGAACTGGTAGGTGCGCAGCAGGTTGACGTCATGGATGCGCTGCACCGCCGGTGAATAGGTGTCGGCCGAGAACTGCTGGTCGCGGAAGACCGTCAGCCCCTCCTTGAGGCTCAGCTGGAACCAGTCGCGGCAGGTGACGCGGTTGCCGGTCCAGTTGTGGAAGTACTCGTGGGCGACAATGCTTTCGATACGCAGAAAATCAGCATCGGTCGCCGTCTCCGGTCGGGCGAGGACCGCGGCCGAGTTGAAGACATTGAGACCCTTGTTCTCCATCGCACCCATGTTGAAGTCATCGACGGCAACGATCATGTAGGTGTCGAGGTCATACTCGCGGCCGTAGTGCTGTTCATCCCAGGTCATCGCTTTTTTCAGCGCCGCCAGTGCATGGGCGCACTTGTCCGCGTTGTGCTGCTGTACGAACAGCTGGAGTGTGATCTCGCGGCCGCTCATGGTCGTGAAGTGATCAGCGACGCAGGCGAGGTCGCCGGCGACCAGCGCGAACAGGTAGCTCGGTTTCGGGAACGGGTCCTCCCAACGTACCCAGTGACGGCCATCATCGAGCTGGCCGTCGGCCACCCGATTGCCGTTCGACAGCAGCACCGGGCAGGTGCTCGGGTCGGCCACCACGGTGGTGGTGAAGCGGGCCATGACATCGGGCCGGTCCGGGTACCAGGTGATGCGGCGGAAGCCTTCGGCTTCGCACTGGGTGCAGTACATGTCGGAGGAGAGGTAGAGCCCCTCGAGGGCACTGTTAGCCGCGGGGGCGATTTCGGTGACCACCTCGATCAGCACGCGGTCGGCCAGGCCCGGGACGGTCAGGGTCTCGTCGTCAACGACGTAGTCATCGGGCGTCAGCGTGCGGCCATCAATACGCAGGGCAAGCAATTCCAGGTGACTGCCATGGAGGGTCAACTCACCTTCGTTTTGGCGCCGCATGGCCATGCGGCTGCGTACCCGGGTCGCACCCGGGTCGAGTTCGAAATGCAGGTCGACGGTTTCGACCGTGTAGGCAGGTGGGCGGTAGTCGGCAAGGCGGGTCGGGTTGGTCATGCAGCGGTCTCGGTCGTGGCCGGCGCCGGGGCGCCGCTGGGCGAGGGCGATTGTAGCCGGTTCAGTAGAGCACCGGCTGCGATGGGTCGTCGGTCAGGGCGATCAGCAGCAGGCGATCGGCGGCAGGAATCTCGATAGCGTGCGTGCGTGTGCTGCCATCGGCCAGGGTGAGTTCGAGGCGCAGAATGCCCACCGGCACGACGACGTGCACGAAGGCGGTGGCGGTCATGGAGGTTCGGTCCGCCAGGGGCGCTGGTGCCATCGGGTGTCCATTCAGCAACAGGGCGGCTCCGGCAGGCAGTGACACGAAGACCTCGCGCATCGGCTGGGCGGGCCCGGGTGGCGCATATTGAGATAGCAGCACGGTGGCGAAACCGGCGAGCAGGAAGACCATGAGGTGAACGACCGCCCAGCGCCTGAACCGGGTGGCGAGGCGGGCCTCGGGTACGGCGCCGAGCAGGTAGGGGCGCATGCCGTGGCTGGCACCGAGACGGTGGCGGACCGGGTTGATGAGGTGGCTTTCAGCCTTCAGTTTCGCCTTGATCAGCTTTTCGGCATCCTGCCGGACTGCCTGCCACTCCTTGAGGTCGATGTCACCGTCGCCGTCCCGGTCATAACGGGCGAGCAGGAACGGGCGGTCGCGCTTCCAGAAGCTGAGCATCGCCGCGACGTCGCCGGCCGAGTCATGCGGGTGGTGGTCGGCGCCTTCGGTAACCAGTTGGCCGAGGGCGTAGAGCGTGTCACCCGGGGCGATGTACTCCCCGCGATAGAGGAAATCGCCACGTTGCTCGTGAAACCGCCTGGTAGTGACCACCTCGGCACCCTCGGGGTCGACCAGCGCCTTGCCGCTGTCATCCTCGAGTATGAATACGCTGGCACTCTGCCCACTTTCGATCAGGAGGTGGCGCCCGCCGCGCAGACGGTAGACGGCGTAGCGCAGCCAGACCGCCGGTGGGGTCCAGGCAAAGCCGATGCTGTCGGTGGGGCCGAACAGGGTCGCGCGTCCCTGCAACTCGACGTAGCCTTGTGCGGCGCTGGCGATACGAGAACGTGGAGTGTCGCTGATGGCGCGGTAGCGGCGGTAGGCGCGCAGCCAGGCGAGGAAGCCGAGCGCTGTGATGGCACCGATGGCATATGCCTGGTAGGCCGGGTGGACCAGGCCGAGGGCGAGCCCGAGCAGCAGCGGGTAGAGCAGCAGCGCAAGGTTGTCGAGATTGACAAAGCGCCAGCGGACCGACTCGCTGAGGAAGGTTGCGGCCATTCCGGTCAATCCGCCGCGGAGAGCAGTTTCCAGTGCAGGTAGAGCCAGGCCCCGTACTCGGCCAGTACCCAGCGGATCTGCCGACCGCTATGCCACCAGCCGTCGGGTTGAAAAGGATCCTCGCGCGCGGCGACGGTGGCGATGGTCAGCGAATCGCCGTGCAGGCGTCTCCAGATGTAGCCGGCCCGGCGGGTATGCGACTTGCTGGTGGTGAGCAAAATACTGTCGATTCCGGACGCGGTCAGTGCTGGCGCGACCAGCCGTGACTCGCTGACGGTGTCGTAGGCGTCCTCGGCACTTACCGACAGTACGTGGTGGCGCGGCACACCAAGCAACTCGAGGATGCGCCGGCTGTTTTCATCCCAGGTTGTCGCGGATACGAAGCCCTGGGCTTCGAGCCAGCGGACGGTATCGGTTTTGCGGTTGCCGTCGATGACCACGCGGGCCACCCGACCTTCACTGTAGAGTGC
>QNFN01000218.1 GCA_003645555.1 Gammaproteobacteria bacterium
TACAATAATTTCAACCCAGAAAAGCGCACACGGTTCAGGCCGTCCACTCGTCCAATCTCCGACCCTTCAGGTCTATCAGGCTGTTGAAATTCGCTCAGATGAGTGCGAGACAAGGAAAAATGGGCCGAGAAAGCGCAGTTTACTGGAGTAAATGAGCATTTTGAGGGCCATTTTGACGCCGGATCGTGCCAGCTGAGTAGAATTTCAACAGCCTGCTAAGGCCGACCCACATAACTCACGCCATACCCCTGTGGGTCGGACTTCAGTCCGACAATTTAGCCATGGCGTTCACGGCGCACAGACTGCCGTCAGCAGGTAGAGCCACAACGCTACCATCACGACCACGCTGAATCCGGCGTGCAGCGACAGCAGCGTCGCCAGTACCGCACCGACCACCGACGCACAGCCGTTGATCCCCCAGGCCCAGGGAACCGCCTCCGGGGCCTTGGCCGCGAGCCGGCGCAGACCGAGTGGCAGCGGCAGGCCCATGCAGGCGCCGAGCGGTGCGATCAGCGCCAGCGCGACGGCGACGCGGGCCGGCGCGGGCCAGCCGAGCAGCTGCTCGAGCAGGCCCGGCAGCAGCACCGTGTAGCCGAGCCCAAGCAGGCCGATGCCGACCAGCACGCCGTGGCGGATCGCCGTCTCGCTGCGCCAGGCGAGCAGCCGCTCGAGCAGCGCACTGCCGATCCCGGCCGCGACCAGGAAGCCGGCGAGCGCCACGGCTACGGCGTAGAGAGGATGGCCGAGGAACAGCACCAGCTTCTGGATGAAGGCCATCTCTAGCCCCATGAAGGCGAGCCCGATGGCGCCGAAGTAGGCGAACACCGTCCACGGCCGCACGCCCGGCGGGGTCGCACCACCCCGCCGGCGCCCGACCCACAGCGGCACGAGGATCAGCAATGCCCCGAGCAGCAGCGCCTGCAGCAGTGCGGCGAGCAGCAGCGGGTAACCCCGGTCGACCAGCGCCAGGCCTCCGGCGCCGCGCAGCCGGAACAGCTCGGGCAGCGTGCCAAGGCGCAGGAAGTGAAAAAAGTGCGGGCGGTCATCGGTGGCCGGCGTGATATTGAACTTGTAGTCGGCGACAAACCGTGCGGCACCGTCACCGAGCAGCGCGCGAGCCCCGTCGTGGTAGTACGGCGCATCGAGGACGCTGAAACGGTTGGCCTCGGTCCGCTCCATGCCGGGCAGCCAGGCGAGGTCGAACGCACGCGTCACGGCGAAGCGGCGCACCGCCGCCAGTTCGCCCAAGGTGAACGGCGTCGATCGCACCAACAGCGTGTGGGTCTTCCAGCCGCGCAGCAGCACGACCTGCGCGGCCGGGTCCGCGGCCCCGGCCTGTTCCAGCGCGGCGCGCGCGGTAGCGACCAGCTTCAGGCTGTCGCGTGGCGGCAACCGGTTCCAGCGGGTGATTGCCAGCAGACCACCGTCGGCAACGCGATCGAGGTAGTGACCGAACGCCTCGACGGTGTAGAGGTAGCTTTCGTCCAGGGCGTGCAGCCCGGCCGCCGCCGCGCCGAACCCGTCGAGTAGCGCGACCTGGAGCAGGTCGTAGCGGTCGCGGTCGCGGGCGACGAAGGCGCGCGCCTCGGCCAGGTGCAGGCGGACGCGGGGGTGACGGTAGAGGTCGCCGGCGTAGTCGGCGAGCGGGCCGGTCAGCAGCCCGGCGACCTGGGGATTGAGCTCGACGGCGTCAACCGACGCCGCGCCGTGCCACAGCGCGCGCAACACTTCGGTGCCACCACCGGCACCGAGCACCAGCACACGCGGCCGTTCGAGCAGTGCGTAGGGTAGCGCCTCTGGCGAATCGCCGAGGTAGGCGAGTGGCGCCAGGTCGCCGTCGAAGCGGTGGACCGCCGCAAGGCCGTCACCGTCGGTGAACAGTGCCAGCTGCTCCGGTGGCACGTGGCGCGACATGAGGCTCAGCCCAGGCGCGTGGCGCAGCGGCACCCGCGGACTGGCGACGACGGTGACCTGTCCAAGCGGGCCGCTCGCCTCGGCGATGACCTCGGCACCGGGCAATCGCAGTACCTCGCTGAGTCCCTTGTACTGGGAGATCTTCAGTTCACCCCAACCGGTGGGGAGTGCCGGCAGGAGCAACAGGCCGGCGAGCGCAACGCTGGCCCAGCGCGCCCCCCGACCACAGGCGTGACCACCGAGCCCGGTCGCGACCAGGCCGAACCCGGAGATGGCGAGCAGCGCTGGCCACGGCGCCAGCCAGGTCAGCAACGCGACGCTGCCCAGCGCGCCGAGGCCGGAGCCGACCAAGTCGGCACCGTAGAGGCGGTGGATCGGCGCGCCGGGACGTGCCAGCGCCAGGCACAGTGCCGTCGCCGCGGCCAGGAACGGCAGTGCCAGCAGCAGGTAAACCGCGGCCAGCAGGAACCACTGGCGCGGCGACCAGAGTAGCTCCAGCGCATCGACCGGGACCCGCTGGGCGAGCTGGAACAGCAGCGGCGTACCGACCGCGAAGGCGAGCGCGGCCACCGGGTAGGCGACGTGGAAGCAGCGCAGCAGTGGCGCCCGCAGCAAGGCGACCAGCGTGCCGCTGGCGCCGAAGCCGAGCAGTGCCAGGCTGATCACCATGTAGGCGAAATGGTGCCACTGCAGGATCGCGAACAGCCGCACCAGCAGCACCTCGTAGGCGAGCGCGGCACCGGCCAGCAGTCCGACCGACCACGGCAACGCCCAGCCGCCGGTTGCCGGGTCGGTCAGCCGGGTCGAAACCATCGCGGTGTGTGCTCAGTGCCCCCCGGTCAACGGCACGAAGCGGACCGGGAGCAGCTGGCGAACCAACGGGGTCCCGTCCTCGCGCTTCTCGACCAGCATCAGGTACTGGGTGAAAAAGCGGCTACCGACCGGGATCACCATCCGGCCGCCGGGCCTGAGCTGGTCGACCAGCGGCGGTGGGATGTGACTCGCCGCCGCAGTGACGATGACGGCGTCGAAAGGCGCTCGGTCCGGCCAGCCGTAGTAGCCATCGCCGTGCTGTACCGTGACGCCGTCGTAGCCGAGCGCGGCCAGACGCGCCTTCGCCTCGATGGCGAGTGGTTCGACGATCTCGAGGGTAAAAACCTCGACGCCGATTTCTGCCAGGATCGCCGCCTGGTAGCCGGAGCCGGTGCCGACTTCGAGCACGCGATCGCCGGGTACCACTCGCAGCAGTTCGGTCATCAGCGCGACGATGACCGGCTGGGAGATGGTTTGACCGTGGCCGATCGGCAGTGGCCGGTTGGCGTAAGCCGCGGCGCGCACCTCCTCTGGCACGAAAAGGTGACGCTCAGTGCGGCCAAGGGCGTCGAGTACGGTCGGATCGAACGGGCGATCGCCGTAGCGGGCCTGGGTCGCGATCACATCGTCGACCAGGATTGCGCGTTGCCCCGCGTAATCGGGTTCGGCATCTAGCGGGAATGGCGCCAGCAGCAGGGCAAGCACCCAGCCGGCCAGCACAGGTGCCATCCCGGTTGCACGACGCTGTTCCATCGCTCACCGCATAGGTCATCGGGGCGCCATGTCCCTGGATTCACTATGGCACAGCCGGACGAGACCTTTTTAGCGTGGAAACGATCGGCACGCTGAGCTATACACAACCAACGTTGATTGTAGGTCGGGCTTCAGCCCGACATAGATGGCTGTCGGACTGAAGTCCGACCTACATTAAAAGAGTCGCGCGCGATCCGTGGGTCGGGCCTCAGCCCGACACGTGAACTCAGCGAACCGCGTTGTAGTCCTGGGCGAACTGGTCGACCATGCTCTCGATGCGATCACGCAGCTCGCTGAAGCGGTTGACCTCGCCAATCCAGCCGTTGCGCCAGGCGGCACCGATAAAACGCAGTGCCGGGTCACGCACCAGTGACACCGTTTCGCGCAGTTCGACGGTGACGTGGCAGATCTGGCGCCCGCCACTGCCCGGGCGGCAAATGGGTGTCACCTGAAGCAACGGATCGATGATGCCGGTGCCGGCGAGTGGCTGGGCACGGCCGCGCCGTAACAGCAGGCGAGTGCCGCGCAGCCGGCGGTCGATATCATCGTAGATGTCACGAGCGTAAAGCCCCTCGGCCTCCATTGACGGCGTAACGCCGATGACCGAGGTCTCAATGGTCGTCAGGCCACGGAAGATCTGTACCGGAGTCTCCTGGGCGGCAACCAGGGTCGGCATGACCAGCAGGGCCGCCATAAGGGCGGTGACTGGAGCAAGA
>QNFN01000219.1 GCA_003645555.1 Gammaproteobacteria bacterium
GCGAAGCAGTTGGACGGCGTCGAAAGAGAGTACGCACCATGGGCCGCGACAGTAGGCGACGATTTCGCGGTCCTTCGGGAGGCTGGAAACACGGCTTTTCATCTCTCCGAGAGGCACGTTCAAGGCACCGGGCAGGTGCTCCTTGGCGTATTCCTCGGGAGGGCGGACATCGAGGATGGTAACCAGTCCTTCGTCAGCACGTGCCATCAACTCGGCCGACGAGACCGGCTCGAGATCATCTTTGCTCGTCAGGTAACTGGCAACGATGCGGTCCACTTCCGCAAGCCTCGACTCCGCGAGGTTACGGAGTGACATGATCGCAGCGATCACGTCGTCACCCGCCATTGAGTAAATCACTCGAAGCCCATCACGCCTGCCGTTGACCAGGCCGGTACGGCGCAGCTGCTGCAGATGCTTGGATGTGTTGGCCACCGACAGCCCGGTCAGCTTCGCCAACTCATCCACGCTGTGCTCGCTTTGGGCAAGAAAATCAAGTAGTTCAAGGCGAGCTGCGCTGCCAAACGCGCCAGCGATGATGGCGAGCTGCTCGAAAAGTGCCTGTTTTGGACCGATTTTTCTTGACATCGGGTGCGCCTGTTCTCATTATTCAACTATTAAGTTGAGTAGTAGAACGCTAACGGCAACCTATGTCAACTCGCATGCGGTGGCAAGGACTATAGAGATGTACGAGCTCGTGAATTCGAGGGGAGCATGGTCCGCCTGGGTTCGTTTCTCGGCATCTCTGTCCTCATGTCTGTTTGAGAACTGTGGGCGCCTTGCCGTTCGACCTCCCCTATCGAGAGCCGTGGGCTTCCTGGTCGGGTCGTGCTGAACACTCTCCTGCTGCGTCTGCAACTTCCTGTCGTAGCGGTCGGTATGGCCGTGTTCGCGCAACGGCGGGGCCAGGATGACGGAAGAGGCGGCCATGCCTGAGGCGATCCCGGTGCCTTCTGCTTCAAACTTTACCCGGCATGCGCCAGAGGCACGCGCGACCGAGCAGGACACGTTGCCGTCACGCTATGGCTGGCCGGTGCAGCTGTTCGCCCTGGCCGCGTTCACGCTCGCGTTCATCGGCTGGCTCAACGAGACGTGGCTGTTCCTGTTCGAGAGCCCGATCTGGCTGAACCGCTACACCGAGTACGCGGTAATCCTGGGTTTCGGTTTGTGGCGCATCCGCGCCGAGCGCAATCCCTACACGCGCCGGCGGTTGATCATCCTGGTCGGCGTGGTCACCGGGCTCTGGTGGCTGGTGCCCTGGCTGGTGCCGATGTTCGAGCCCTACGCTGGCTACCTGTGGTCGCAGCCGGTTTTTCCGTCGCTGCACACGCCGGGCACGCTGACCTTCTTCCTGGTGCTGGGCCTGGTGCTGCTGTTCGGCCGGCGGGTGCTCTGCGGTTTCGGCTGCCCGTGTGTCGGTATCCGCGAGACGGTCGGCTTCCCGTTCCGTCGGCGCACACCGCGAGGCCGCTGGATGTGGGCGTTCCGTCACGTCAAGTGGCTTTTCTTTGTCTGGTATGTCGGCGTGCTGGTGGTGACCCAGTACCCGCCTAACGGCTTGACGGTCAGTTTCGTCGGCGGGTTCTGGCTGGCCGTGGGCCTGACCTACTTCGGTACGTTCTTCGTCGCGCCGCTGGTTGGCAACCGCTTTTACTGCCGTTCGCTGTGTCCGTTCGGCGCGACCTTCGGGCTGCTCAACCACGCCGGCTTCTACGACGTGAAACTGGACCCGGAACGATGCATCGACTGCGCTCGTTGCGAGCAGGCGTGCGACATGGGCATCCCGGTGATGCGCCAAGGCAAGGCGACCGGCCTGGTGACCGCACTCGAGGACTGTATGGGCTGTGCCCGTTGCGTGGTGTCGTGCCCAACCGACGCACTGGAAATCCGTGACGTCCGCAATCTGTTCCGGCCGGGCCTGCGCCGGGATGCAAGCTACCTGCAACGGCGCGATCCGACCCACGTATTGCCGCCACGCATGGTGACGCCCGGGATCCCGCTTGCCCCCGACGCGATCCGTATCCAGGCGGCACGCTGCCTCGACTGCGGCGAACCCGCCTGCCGCAGTGCCTGTCCGTTGCACAACCGGATCCCGGAGTGGCTCGGGCTCGCGGCGAAGGGCGAGTTCGAGGCCGCCGCGGAGCTTGCCCACACGACCAATCCGTTGCCCGAGTTCTGCGGCGTGCTCTGCCCGCAGGAACGGCTTTGCGAGGGGGCGTGCGCGCGTGCGACCCAGGGCGTGGGGGCCGTCGCGGTCGGTGCCGTCGAACACGCCGTGGTCGAGACGGCCCTGGCGAGTGGCTGGCGACCCTACCGCGCTCCGGTGAGCCGCAACGGCTGTACGGCAGCTGTCATCGGTGCGGGTCCGGCGGGCCTGGCATTCGCCGAGATGCTCAACCGTGCCGGTTGGGAGGTGACCGTCCACGATCGCGACACCCGGATCGGCGGCATGCTGTCGAGCGGCCTGCCGCCGTTCCGCTTCGACAAGAGCGCGTTGGCCCGCCGACAGGCCCTGCTCGAAGAGGCCGGCGTGCGCTTCGAACTCGGTTCCGAAATCGACGAGGGACGTTTCGGCAGCCTGCTGGAGGAACACGATGCGCTGTTTCTCGGACTCGGCGCACTGACCTCGCGTGTGTTGCCATTGCCCGGCAGCCAGCATGCAGGGGTTACCGATGCCTTGACCTTCCTGGCGCGTGTCAACCGCGGTGCCGCCGGGACGTCGATGCCTGGTCGTCGGGTATTGGTACTGGGGCGGAGCCACACGGCCATCGATTGCGCAAGCGCGGCGGCACGGGCCGGTGCCGCCGAGGTGACGGTCGCCTATCGTGGTCCGCCTGCCAACATGCGCGCCAGCGCCGAGGAGCGCGCGATGGCGGCCACCGACGGGGTGGCGTTCCTCTACGAGCACACACCGCGGTCGATCGAGGGTGGCGGTGAAGTCGCCGCCGTGCGGTTCGCCGTCGGCTCCGCGGACGAGGCCGTGCACCCTTGCGACCGCGTCATTTTCGCTGTCGGTCAGCAGGGTTCCGCGCCGGGCTGGTTCGCCAAATTCGGCATCGAACTGGATGCGGGCAGCGTGCAATCCGATGCCGAGGGGCGCACTGGCCATCCCCGGGTCTTCAGCGGCGGCGATTGCGTTCACGGTCCCGATCTCATCGTCACCGCGGTCGCGTCCGGTCGGCGTGCTGCGCGGGTCATGCTCGCCGATCGCCAGGGAATCCGTCATGTCGTGGGCAGGAAGTTGCATCGGGGAGAAACCCGGGCGCAGGTTGTGTCCGGGTGATGAAATCGCTCTCGTTTCCTGTCTCGATTCTCGTGTCGGGCGTGACCTTCGCGCACCACAGCCCGGATCATGTCACCGAGGCCGTCGCGTCGGCGGCGCCCCCGGAGGGCCTTGGGCACCTGTGGTGGGTGATCGGCCCGTTTGTGCTGCTGGCCATCGTCGGCGTGGTGCGCGCGCTGCGCCGCCATCGCGTCAAGAGGTGAGGTGGTGCGGGCCCGCTACATTCTCATTCCGCTCCTCGTCGCCCTGGCGGCGATCCCGATCGGTTATGCGTATGTCGGCTGGAGCCAGTCGGGGCCTGGCATCGGACGCTATGCGCAGGACTGGGAGCCCGAGCCGGTGCAGGGCTACTGGGACCCGGCAGCGTTCTACACCGCGCCGCAGACGGTAGCCGGGGTGTTCGAGGGCAAGCAGTGCGTCACCTGCCACGAGGCAGCCACCCCGGCGATCGTCGTCGACTGGCGGGCGAGCCGCCATGCACAGGCCGAGACGCCGATTTTCTGCCCGGCATGTCACGGTGAAGATCACCAGCGCCTGCACCTTCCTGATCCTGCGGTCTGCGGCAACTGTCATGCCACACAGCACGGCGAGTTCCTCGATGAGGCGCGCTATGGTTTCCCGAGCCACGTGTTGGCCATGGTGAGGGCCGTCGAGGCGCCACACTTCGTCGACAAGCCCAAAGCCGAGGTCCAGTCCTGCGTGCAGTGCCACTCGGTCGCGACCAAGTGCGACTCGTGCCATACGCGGCACCGCTTTTCCGCGGCCGAGGCGCGCCGTCCGGAAGCCTGCATCACCTGCCACTCGGGGCCGCCGCACCCCGACGACACCACCTATTTCGCCTCTGCCCACGGCCGCATCTACCTGGAGGAGGGGGCGGGTTGGGACTGGA
>QNFN01000220.1 GCA_003645555.1 Gammaproteobacteria bacterium
CCTGAACCTCTCCAACGCCGTTGCGGTGGTGCTCTACGAAGCGTGGCGCCAGCTCGGGTTCATCGGATCAGCTTAGCCCGCATATTGCACCAGCCGGCCCCGAGCCTGGCCTGAAACCTCTGCAACGCGAGTGAAAAAAGAGCGGTTTTGAATCGAATCCGAAACATACAGGTTGCTACCGGCCCGTGGCCTATCACGGCTCCGGCTGGTCCAGGCACGCTTGTACTTGCGCTTCACTCAAGGAATAGCTACGGCTATTCCTTTCCCTCCAGCGCGGCGTCCAGTCGCACCTCTCCTGCACCGGCATCCGTGATGCTGGTGCAATATGCGGGCTAGGGAACTTCAGGTGCCTTCCGCTTTCGGTGTGCGCGCCAGCAGGGCGTGGACGGCATCGCGCGGATCGCGCCCGGCATGCATGACCTGGTAGGCCTGCTCGACGATGGGCATCTCCACGGTGTGGCGTCGGGCCAGTCGCCGCACTTCGCGCGCCGTCCCGCGTCCCTCGACCACCTGGCCGATTTCGGCAAGGGCCTGCTCGGTCGGTATGCCGCGGCCGAGGGCGAGGCCAAAACGGCGGTTACGTGACTGGTCGTCAGTGCAGGTCAGCACCAGGTCGCCGAGACCCGCGAGGCCCATGAAGGTGTCACGCCGGGCGCCGAGGGCGCGTCCGAGGCGCAGCATCTCCGCCAGTCCGCGGGTGATCAGTGCGGCGCGGGCGTTGGCCCCGAAGCCGAGACCATCGGCGATACCGGCGGCAATCGCCAGCACGTTCTTGACCGCACCGCCGAGTTGCACCCCGACCAGGTCGCGGCTGGTATAGGTGCGGAATGTATCGGCATGCAGTCGGCGGCTCAGTGCGGCGGCGAAGGACTTGTGAGTGGCCGCGACGGTCACGGCGGTCGGTAGACCGGCGGCGACTTCACGGGCGAAGGTGGGCCCCGAGACCACGGCAAGAGGTGTGGTGTCCGGCAGCCGTTCGGCGGCCACTTCGCTGAGCAATCGCCCGGTCTCCGGCTCCAGCCCCTTGGTTGCCCAGGCGAGACGGGTATCGGTGTGCATCACGCCGGTGAGCCGGTCGAGGGTTCCGGCAAAGGCGTGGCTGGGCACCACCACCAGCACGTCACGTGCTTCTGCTACCGCCTCGGCGAGGTCGTCGGTCGCGTTCAGTCCGGGTGGGAACGGGGCGTCGGGGAGGTAATCGCGGTTGATGCGATCACGGATCAGTGGCGCCACTTCGGCCGGATCGTGGCCCCAGAGTGTCGTTGGGTTGCCGTTGTGCGCCAGCCGGATCGCCAATGCCGTACCCCATGACCCGGCACCGAGAACGGCAATCGGCGCGCGGCGCGCAGCCATCAGGCGTTGGCGGTCGTCGGCGCTTGCCCCTGTTCCTGGCTCTGGGCATAGAGGGCGTCGAAGTTGATCGGCTCGATCAGCAGCTGCGGGAAGCCGCCGTTGGTCGCCAGTGAGGTCACCGCTTCACGTGCATAGGGGTAGAGGATGTTGGGGCAAAAGCTGCCGAGCAGTGGCCCGAGGCCGGCCTCGTCGAAACCGCGAGCCATGAAGATTCCGGCCTGATGCACCTCGATCAGGTAGGCAGTCTTGTCCTCGATCTTGGCCTCGATGGTGACCTTGAGCACCACTTCGTACTGTTCCTCTTTGACCTTGCGGTTGGAGGATTCGATGCCGAGGTCCATTTTCGGTTCCCACGTCGTTCCGGAGTAGACATGAGGGGCGTTCGGATTCTCGAAGGAGACGTCACGCAGGTAGATTTTCTGGATGCTGAACTGTTGTGCGGGAGTCTCGGGTGCGGGGGGCTGGGCGGTCGCCATGGCGGGTGTTCCTGTGGTGTTTGCGACGCGGACGTCGCGAAGTTGGTTCAGTCGCTACCGAGCAGCGGGTCGAGTCCGCCGTCGATGTCGAGTTCGACCATGTCTTCAAAGCCGCCGACGTGGCGGTCGCCGATAAACAGCTGTGGCACGGTGTCACGGCCGCTGCGTTGGGTCATCTCACGCCAGCGCTCATGGTCGATATCGACACGGATCTCCTCGAAACTGACGCCCTTGCGTTCCAGTAGGCGCGTGGCCCGTTGGCAGTAGCCGCAGAGTTGCGAGGTGTATATCTGGATTGCCGGCATCGGGCTATTTTTTCTTCCGGACCACCGGCAAGCTGGCGCTTTTCCACGACAACATGCCGCCACGCATCATGTAGACATGCTCGAATCCTGCTTTGCGTAACGTGCTGCAGGCGCCCGATGAGCGGGCCCCCGAGTGGCAAGTGACGATGATCGGTTTGTCCTTGTAGCGGTTCAACTCAACGTGGCGCTTTTCAAGGTTATTGATCGGGATATGCAGCGCGTCAACGATGTGACCCTCCTTGAACTCCTTGGTCTCGCGTATGTCGACGACCACGCCGCCCTCGCGATTGATCAGCGGTACGGCGCCCTGCGGGTCGATGTGCCGGTAGCCGGCAAAGTGGTTGCCGATGAAGCTCCAGACGATCATGCCGAGGACGGCGGCCAGGGCGAGGTGCAATTCCCAGTGGTTGGTGGCGAATACGAGGTACTGATCCATGGGTACGTGATGGCCTTCAAGCCGGCCCGTGCGTCGCTCCGGTCAAGCCAGAGGCGGGTCGTTCCGGCGATGTTCGGTTTCAGGTTCGGTTGCAGAAAACTTCGCGCATCATACCGAGCAGGCGCAGCGTACGGCTGTCACCGACCCGGTAGAAAACACGATTGGCCTCCTTGCGCGACGTGAGGATACCCTTGTCACGCAGGATTGCCAGGTGTTGGGAGATATTGCTCTGTGAGGTGCCGACGAACTCGGCAATATCCTGCACGCTGATCTCCTCTTCGCCGAGGGTGCAGAGAATCTTCAGGCGTAGCGGATGAGACATCGCCTTGAGGGAGCGCGAGGTACGTTCGATGTCCTCATCCTTGCTGATCACCATTTTGTCGCCGACTTTCATCACAGCCCCCATGACCCCGGCACCGGGGCAATCTATTATTAATAAATTATACATTAATACTTTGAGAGACCGTCAGCGACGGTCGGTGCGTATAATCGTCGCCACGTCATCCATGCCAACACCCACGATCACCCCAAGCACTTCCAGCGCCCCACGTTCCATCCACCAACATGGTGGCTGGATCGCCGCCGTGTTGTGGTTCGTCCTGGCCACGGCTGCCGTGGCGGCACCGTCTCCGTCACCAGAGGAGCTCGAGGCGCTGCGTGGTCGCATCAGCACCCTGCAGGGAGAGCTCGAGAAGGCCCGCGGCAAGCAGGATCGCGAGCGCCAGCGGTTACGTAAAACCGAGACCCAGATCGGTAACCTGCATCGCGATCGCAGGCGTATCGAGCATGATCTCGCCAACCGCCAGGCACGGCTTGTCGAACTCGAGCGCGAGCGTATCGCGCAGGCGCGCGCCGTTGCCGCCCAGCGTCGTGAGCTGGCCGGCCAGGTCCGTGCCGCCTACGCCATGGGGCGCCAGGAGCAGCTGAAAATAGTCCTCAATCAGGAAGACCCCGCCCGGCTTGGCCGCGTGCTCGGTTACTACGGTTATTTCAATCGCGCCCGTCTTGCCCGCATTGAGGCCATTGAGACTGCTCTGACGCGGTTGCAGCAGGTCGAGACGGAGGTGCTGGCCGAGCGAGCACGGCTGGATTCGCTGCGCCAGCGTCACGATACCAGTGCGCGGGCGCTTGAGGCCGAGCACCGCGCACGCAAGGCATTGCTGGCCACGCTTACCGGGCGCATCGAGAACCGGGACCGTGAGCTGGCGCGCCACGTGGCCGACGAGGCGCGTCTGAGCAAGCTGCTCGATTCACTGCAGCAGGCACTCGACGACATTCCCGCCGTGGATGTTGAGCGTACCCCGTTCGCCAAGCGTCGCGGTGGCCTTGGTTGGCCAGCGCCAGGGGCCTTCAGCGTGCGCTACGGACAGTCACGCGGGGTTGGCAGCGTGCGCTGGCAAGGGGTGGTGATCGCCGCCGCCGAGGGGCGTGACGTGCAGGCCGTTTCGTACGGCCGGGTCGCCTTTTCCGACTGGCTGCGTGGCTACGGCCTGCTGATGATCCTCGATCACGGCGACGGTTACATGACCCTCTACGGTTACAATCAGGCATTGAACAAGGAGGTCGGTGACTGGGTCGAAGAGGGCGAGGTGATC
>QNFN01000221.1 GCA_003645555.1 Gammaproteobacteria bacterium
CTATCGTGTGGCTGTCGTCGGTACGTGGTTTCACGGCGGAGCTTTCCGTGGCTGACATGCCCATGTCCGTACACGAACTCACCCTGGCGACGCCGCACCTGCAACTCGCCGCACGGCGCTGGAACGCCGGCGCTCCGTGTCGGGTTCTGGCACTGCATGGCTGGCTCGACAATGCGGCCAGTTTTGCCGAACTGGCGCCACGACTCGATAACTGCGACCTCGTCGCGCTCGATCTGCCCGGGCACGGCGCTTCTGATCACCGGCCACCCGGCACGCATTACCATTTTGTTGATTTCATCCCGGATGCGCTCGCGGCGGCCGATGCTCTCGGCTGGCCGCGGTTTGCTCTGCTCGGTCATTCGCTGGGGGCCGGGATCAGCTGTTTTACGGCGGCCATTGCACCGCAACGGGTCGTCGGTCTGGCGTTGATCGAGGGAATCGGTCCACTGAGTGGTGATCCAGCCGCTGAACCGGACCGACTGGCCAAGGCGACCCGGCAGATGACGGCCCACGGCCGGCGAGAGGCGACGCTCTATCCTGACATTGCGACAGCGGTTACGGCGCGGAGCAGGGCGGGGGGGTTGACCATTGAGGCCGCCCAAAAGTTGGTCGAGCGGGCGCTACGCGAGGATGGCGATGGCTACCGTTGGCGCAGTGATGCGCGGTTGCGCTACAGCTCACCGTCCTATCTGAGCGAAGCCCAGGTGCTGGCGTTCCTCAGGCGAATCCGTTGTCCGACGCTGCTGGTCACCGGTGACGGTGCGCCGCTGGCGGCACGGCCGGAGTTCACGATCCGCTGTGATGCCATCGCAGGCCTCGAGCACAACGTGCTACCGGGAGGGCACCACCTGCATCTCGAGAATGCGGCCGGGGTTGCCGGGCCAATCTCGGACTTCCTGACCGGGTTGCCGAAGACCGTGTAGGTCGGACTTCAAGTCAGACGACCGCCGTTTCCCTGTAGGAACCTCTGATCAATTCATGAACTCGTATCTGGCGCTCAGAATGTCCAGCTTGTTCGTTGCAAAGCTTCGCAATAGCTTGCTATTACGTGCGTTTTGCGCCTCAAATCTGAACATTCTGCATCACCATCTACTTCGTCCAGAATTAATCAGAGGTTCCTGTATGGAACGCACGGAGCGACAACGGCATTACGACTGGTCGTTAAAAAAAGCCTCTTGCGCTGCGTCGGGTAGCGCGACTCCGGTGACCCGGGCCTTGCGCAGCAGGTCCCAGAAGTAGCGGTAGGAGGCACGATCCTGCAACTCGCCCTGGTACTGGATCGGGCCCCAGTCGCACGCCTGAGCCTCGAGCAGGATCGCGGCGGCGTCCTGGACCTCGTCATAATCCGGTTTCATGGCATCGACGATCGGTTCGATCTGCGCCGGGTAGATGCTCCACATGCGCAGAAAACCGAACTCGGAACGGGCCCGACGGGCGTCGTTGTAGGTGACTTCACGGTTCTTCAGGTCGAGCGTGACGTTGTGCGCGGGTATCAGACCGTTGGCCAACGCAGCAGCGGCGATTTCGCCTTTGGCACGGGACAGGAGTCGGTGGTCGAACTGACCTGGGCTGCGCATGGCCGATGCCGGAATCGCCCCGTGATGACTGCTGATGAAGTCCATCAGGCCAAAATCGATTACCTGCATCCACGAAGCGGCGGCGATTTCCCAGACCTCGCGCAGTGCGCCGTGAGTTTCGATCAGTACGTGGATCGGGATCTCGCGATCCAGTCCCATGCGATCCATCCGCTGCTGCAGGTAGTCGATGACGATACGCACCTGCTTTGCCGAGGTCGGCTTGGGGATCGTCAGGTGGGCGAGGGCATCGCCGGCTTCACCGACGATGATGTCGATGTCATCCTGCCAGTGCGGGTGGGACGGATCATGGATGCGTACACCGGCCATCCGGTAATGGTTGGCGTCGCTGTTAAGTACCGTGGCGACCATCCCGGCATGTTCACGCTCACGACCGGCTGGTGCACCGTCCTCGCAGTCACAGGTGACGTCGAAGATCGGTCCAAGCTGCCGCTGCAGGTCGAGGGCCTTGCGGATCAGCTTTTCGTTGCCGGCGTAGTGGTCGCAGGCCGGGATTACCGGGAAGGGCTTCTCTCCGGTGAACAGGGCTTGCTCAGGGTGAATCGAGTTCATGGTTGCAACTCTATGAATATATGTATGTAAATTATCACCACCAGGTGATCCGCAGCCGTTGCGGACACGCGGACTACCCGGGCCGGGAGTCTAACCGAGGTTGACGAGTGCCGTTAGCGCGAGTTACCTCGCCTCAATGGAGCATCAGGTCAAGTAATCAGAGATCTCCTGTTGCGGCGCAACAAGCTGTCCGGTTAGCATTTCGCGACTTCATCTCCAACTCCGGGTACCGGACACGGACTTCGAGAGGGTGACATGGCGTTTTGGCAACAATTGCTGCTCGGTGGGCTCGCACTGGCTGCGCTTTGGATGTTCTTTCCCGCCGTACGTCGTTCGATCAAGGAGTCGCCGAAGGGGTCGGCGTCGGACTGGGCGGGCGTGCTGCTACCGGTTGCCGCTGTCGTCGCCTTCGTGCTGTTTCTAATTGCACTGATTTAAGGAGCCTCTGATCAAGTCATGAACTCGTATCTGGCGCCCAGAATGTCCAGCTTTTTCGTTGCCAAGCTTCGCAATAGCTCGCTATTACGTGCGCTTTGCGCCTCAAAGCTGAACATTCTGAAGCACCATCTACTTCGTCCAGACTTAATCAGAGGTTCCTTAACGTGAATTCATTGCGAACACCACTGATCTCGGTCCTGATGCCGGTGCGAGACGGCGGTGTCGACCTTGCCACCGCCGTCGACAGCATTCTCGGCCAGACCCTGACCGACATCGAACTGGTTATCGTCGATGACGGCTCGACAGACGGGGCGGTCGATGTACTCCAGGATAATGGCGACCCGCGGTTAAAACTGTTCTCGAATCCAGGGCGAGGGATCGTCAGCGCACTGAATTTCGCCGCATCCCGGGCCAAGGGACGCTACTTTGCCCGTATGGATGCCGATGATATCGCCATGCCGCTACGCCTCGAGCGACAATTGGAACTGCTCGAGCACGACTCCAGCATCGGTATCGTCGGGGCCGAAGTGGAGATTTTCGCCGGAGACGGAGACGTGGGGGAGGGGTATCGCCTCTACCAGGATTGGATCAACGGATTGCGGACACCGCAGGCCATTGGGCGCGAGATGTTCGTCGAAAGCCCGATTCCCCACCCGACGGCCATGCTTTCTAATTCTCTGTTCCAGTCATTGGGTGGCTATCGCGATGTGCCCTGGGCCGAGGATTATGATCTCTGGCTACGCGCCCATCTGCAGGGCGTTGGGATGGCCAAACCCGATGGCGTGCTTCTGAAGTGGCGCGA
Organism: Gammaproteobacteria bacterium; assembly: GCA_003645555.1. GTDB lineage: Bacteria > Pseudomonadota > Gammaproteobacteria > QNFN01 > QNFN01 > QNFN01. The sequence goes on from QNFN01000221.1 coordinate 3,388, forward strand.
TAGCGAAGACCGTCTTTCTCGGGCTGACCGCCGCTATGCCATGGATCGTTTTATCGATGCCAAGGCGCATTACCTGGCCAAATCACAGCTCCGCAATCGAAATGCCGTGATCTGGGGTGCGGCACCGACCGGTGCCCGGCTGCACGACGCCCTCGAACGAGAAGGGGCCTCGACAGTTGCCTTCATCGATATAGACCCGAAAAAGATAGGTGGTCGCAAACGTGGTCGGCCGGTGCTGCCGGCCGCAGCGGCGGCAGAAGTCGCACCAGCCTTGATCGTGGGTGCGGTCGGTTCACGTGGTGCACGGGCGGAGATTCGCAATGAGCTTGACGGTCACGGCATGACCGAGGGCGAGGATTACCTGTTCGCGGCCTGAATCCTCTACGTGCCTTGGCTTTGGACAGTTAGACAATTAATGGGCACAATGGGCCTGTGCAATAAATTCCACCTCTATTATTTAATCAAAATTCTTCATTAGCACCACAAGCATATGATTAATCAGTCAATAACCTTTGGTTGAATGCAATTTTCTTTTACCTCTGAACCTCTGTTTGATCCATCTGTATCACCATGGCTTAGTTATAGCCATGGATGATGGCCCTGGCTTCAGGTGCCACCGGAGTACAGGAGAGTACCTTCTACAACCGTTCAAATTACGAATCTGGACCGCTCACCGTCAGGTTTGCTGATCAATTCATGATCTCACGCAACTTGCGCCAGGAGTGACCGCGCTATAGCGGAAGCCTTGTTATACCTCGTAATTTGCCCATTAC
>QNFN01000222.1 GCA_003645555.1 Gammaproteobacteria bacterium
CGGCCGGTGCCCTCCTACATCAGCACAACGTCGAACTGCTCCTGGGTGTACAGCTGTTCGACCTGGAACTTGATCGGCTTGCCGATGAAGGCTTCGAGTTCGGCCAGGCTGGTCGACTCCTCATCAAGCAGCAGGTCGACCACCTCCTGCGGGGCCAGCACCAGGAACTGGCGTGCTTCGAACTGGCGAGCGGCACGCAGAATCTCGCGAAATACCTCGTAGCAGACGGTCTCGGCGGTCTTCAGCTGGCCCTTGCCGTTGCAGGTGGGGCACGGCTCACAGAGGACGTGTTCGAGGCTCTCGCGCGTGCGCTTGCGCGTCATCTCGACCAACCCGAGGGCCGAGACCTCACCGATGTGGCACTTGCTACCATTGTTCTCGAGGCGCGTTTCCAGTGCGCGCAGCACCTGGCGCTTATGCTCTTCATCGGTCATGTCGATGAAGTCGAGGATGATGATGCCGCCCAGGTTGCGCAGCCGCAGATGGTGCGCAATCGCCTGGGCCGCCTCGAGGTTGGTCTTGAAAATCGTCTCTTCGAGGGTGGTGTGACCGACATAACCACCGGTATTGACGTCGATGGTGGTCATCGCCTCGGTCTGATCGATGACCAGGTAGCCGCCTGATTTGAGCTTCACTTTGCGCTCAAGAGCCCGCTGGATCTCGTCCTCGACCGAGTAGAGATCAAAAATCGGCCGTTCGCCCGGGTAGTACTCGATGCGCTCGACCACCTCCGGGATGAAGGCGGCGGCGAACTCGCGCACCCGCTGGTAAGTCTCACGCGAATCGATGCGGATGCGCTCGGTGTCGCCGCCCACCAGGTCACGCAGTGAGCGCAATGCCAGCGGCAGATCCTCGTGCACCAGGATGCCGGCGTTGGCGGTACGACCACGCTCGACGATCGACGCCCAGAGTTTCTGCAGGAAGCGCATGTCGGCACGCAGCGCGTCGGCACTGGCCCCCTCGGCGGCGGTGCGCACGATGTAACCGCCACCACCTTCGTGGTCACCCCACTGCAGCACCAGCTCGCGCAGGCGCTGGCGCTCGGCTTCGTCCTCGATGCGTTGCGAGATGCCGACGTTGTTCATCTCCGGCATAAAGACCAGGTAGCGCGAGGGAATGCTGATGTGACTGGTCAACCGTGCACCCTTGCTGCCGATCGGGTCCTTGGTCACCTGCACCAGCAACTCCTGCCCCTCGTGCAGCAGGTGGGCAATCGATTCGCCGCGACGCACACCATCGGAACTGGCACCCACCTCGGGCTCGGCATTGGCCACGGCAATATCGGAGACATGCAGGAATGCCGTGCGGGAGAGACCGGCCTCGACGAAGGCCGCCTCCATGCCCGGCAGGACCCGGCAGACCCGGCCCTGGTAGAGGTTGCCGACGATGCCACGCTGGCGCGCACGCTCGACGAAAACCTCTTGCAGGACGCCATTCTCGACCATCGCGACCCGGGTCTCCTGGGGCGTGACGTTGATCAGGATCTCACCATTCATTGCGGGCTGCTGGGCTCCGTCCGTGGGTTCAGGGAGCCTCTGATCAAGTCTGGACGAAGGAGATGGCGATGCGGCATGTTCAGATTTGAGGCGCCAGGCGCAGGTAATAGCGCGCTATTGCCAAGCTTGGCAACGCTAAAGCTGGACATTCCGGGCGCCAGATACGAGTTCATGATTTGATCAGAGGCTCCTCAGGTTCTGCGGCCATTATCGGGTCAGCTGCCATGCGTCACCACCCCGGAGCCAAACCTGCGCTATGCAGCAGGTCACCGGTCTCGAACAGGGGCAACCCCATGACACCGGAATAGCTGCCCTCGAGCCGGGTAACGAACAGGGCTGCGCGCCCCTGGATGGCGTAGGCACCGGCCTTGTCGGCCGACTCGCCGGTGGCCCAGTAGGCGGCCATCTCTTCCGTGTCGAGGGCGCGAAAGGTGACGCGGCTGACGCTGAGCCGGCAGGCGACGGCACCGTCGACCGTGACCAGCGCAACCGCGGTCAGTACTTCATGAGTTCGCCCAGAGAGGCGGGCCAGCATCGCCAGGGCGTCATCGCGACTCACCGGCTTACCGAGCACTTCACCGTCGAGAACGACAACGGTGTCGGCACCAAGTACCGGGCCATCACCTGCCTCGGCAAACCCAGCCACGGCCTTGGCCCGTGCCAGTCGCTCGGCGTAGACCGCCGGCACTTCGCCGGGATGGAGTGATTCATCGACCTTGACGGTCACCACCCGGTGGGCGACACCGACCTGATCGAGCAACTCACGGCGCCGTGGCGACTGCGAAGCGAGAACAAGACTCATCACCGTCATCATCCGCGACAACCCGGGGGGAGCATCACTCGCGGTGGTAGGGGTGCCCGCTGAGCAGACTCCAGGCTCGGTAGATCTGTTCGGCGACAATCACCCGGACGAGCATGTGGGGGAAAGTCAGCGGCGACAGCGACCAGCGTTCGTCGGCCCGCGCCAGGCAACGTGGATCGAGCCCTTCCGGACCACCGACCAGCAGGACCACGTCGCTGCCACCGGCACGCCACTGCTCCAGCCGGTTCGCCAGCTTCGGTGTATCCCAGCCGCGGCCGGTCACATCGAGGGCCACGACGTGGGTACCCGACGGAATCGCCGCCAGCATTCGCTCGCCCTCTTCGCGTAGCGCTCGTGCCAGGTCGGCCTTGCGCCCACGCCGGCCCGCCGCCAGCTCGACCAGTTGCAGCGCACAGTCGCGCGGCATCCGTTTGGCAAACTCCCCCCAGCCGGCCGCAACCCAGGCCGGCATCTTCTGCCCAACGGCGATCAGGTAAATACGCACCGGGGGCGGCCGCGACCATCACGCCTCGCCGGCGCGGGCCGACTCGACGCTGCTCCAGAGTTTTTCGAGGTTGTAGAAATCACGCACGCGCGGCTGCATGACATGCACCACGACGCTACCCAGGTCGACCAGTACCCACTCACCCTGGCGCTCACCCTCGATACCGAGCGGGCGCACCCCGGCCGCCTTGGCCCTGGTGACGACATTGTCGGCAAGCGATTTGACGTGCCGACCGGAGGTACCGCTGGCGATGACCATCCAGTCGGTGATGGAGGTCATGTCGTGAACATCGAGCACCTTCAGCTCGACCGCCTTCAGATCCTCGAGGGCCTCGATGGCCAGCTCTTTCAACGCTTCAGTCTGCATGTCATTTCCTGTCAGGCCGGGACCTGTTTGCGGTAGAGGTCCAGGCGGGTGATTTCGTCGCCTACCGGGTCGGGCAGCAGATAGCGGATGCTGCGTCGGGCGGCGACCAGTGTACGGATGTGGCTGGCGCTGATCTCCAACTGGGTGACGCGCCAGAAGAGCACGTTTCCGGCCGGGCGCAGTTGCAAGTCACCGGGCTGCGTGACCTGGTGGCGGGCCACCATCTGCTCGAGTTCCGGCGGCAGATCGGAGGCGTGCCCCGGGCGCTGCAACACAGCGATATGTGCAAGGCCTATGAACTCGCGCCAGCGGTGCCAGCTCGACAGGCTGCGGAAGGCAACGGCTCCGACCATCAACACCAGCGGCTGCACCGGACCAAGCTCGGCACGAAGCGAAGCCAGCGTGTCGACGGTATAGGACGGTCCGGGGCGGTCCAGTTCGCGGGCATCGACCCGCAACCGGGGCTCGTTGGCCACCGCAATCTCGAGCAGACGCCGGCGCTGTGCGGCGGGGGCACACGGTGCCTGGCGGTGTGGCGATTGTCGGCACGGCAACAGGCGCACCTCGGCCAGGTCGAGGCCTTCGAGGGTGTCGAGCGCCACCCGCAAATGCCCGTTGTGAACCGGGTCGTACGTGCCACCAAAGAGGCCAATGGCTTTGCCGGCTCCCGTCACGGGAGACACACCGTCAACGCTTCATCCGCGGATGTGACCATCGCCGATGACGACGAACTTGAGTGAGGTCAATCCCTCGAGACCCACCGGGCCACGCACGTGGAGCTTGTCGGTGCTGATGCCGATTTCGGCACCGAGGCCGTATTCAAAGCCGTCGGCGAAACGGGTCGAGGCGTTGACCATCACCGAACTGGAATCGACTTCACGCAGAAAGCGCCGGGCGCGACCCAGATCCTCGGTAACGATCGACTCGGTGTGGCCTGAACCGTGATCGGCGATATGCATCATCGCCGCTTCCAGATCGGCGAC
>QNFN01000223.1 GCA_003645555.1 Gammaproteobacteria bacterium
CGACAGTCTTGTAAGCCATCGACTACATGGGTTGTCGGTCTTTTACGGATTGTCTGGACAGCCCCTTCGAGCGTAGGATTAATCCCCCAACGATAGCAAGTCTAATGGTGAGCCCGGGTCCGCTACGGCCTCTGCCGTCTGGCCGACCCGACCGGCATCTGCCGCCTGGCCGACCCGACCGGCATCTGCCGTCTGGAATGACGCGCTATGAACAACAAGAAAATGCTGACCAAAGAAGACGGAAAAGAGTACTGCGCTGACCGACACTTCTGGGTCGGGACGCTGCTGCTCGCGCATAAGTACGGTTGGAAGCCGGAGATGCCGCGTATGAGTTACCTCGCCCCGAAAGTGCACGTCTCGGCAGGCGACGCGCAGGGGATATCACAGGCACTCGAACGGCTGTTCGCGACAGCTCTGGTTGATCCTGGCCGCGTCTTCCCGGTGCCACTCGATATGGGTGAATTGCACCAGTTCAAGGAATTCATAGCGGGCGATGAGTTCGCGGTCGTCGGTTGAACCACGCCCGTGGCGAGGGCGATGACACGCCGGGCTTCGGCATCGTCATCATCGGCACCTGGTTTTTCGCTGACGCGGTCAGCCCCGACCGCTATTTCGATATCGCGCTGATCATCGCGGATTCGATGACGCTGAAAGTGCTCGCTTACGCCACCCGGGTTCCCGGGCCGTGGCCGCGCCATCGCCAGGCCCCGTCACTCACGGCCAGTGGCACCTGTTCGACAGGTGGAACGGATGGCCTACTATCAGGCTTCATGGAACGGAATCGTTTGCCTGCCGGGGCAGCAGGGCCCTGGTCTGGACATGACCGCTCCGTTCTGGCGCCGTGAGGTAAGGGAACCTCTGATCAAATCATGAACTCGTATCTGGCGCCCAGAATGTCCAGCTTTGTCGTTGCAAAGCTTCGCAATAGCTCGCTATTACGTGCGACTTGCGCCTCAAATCCGAACATTCTGAATCACAATCTACTTCGTCCAGACTTGATCAGAGGTTCCTAAGCCGATGGAACTGCACGATGTCGCCTTGGGGCGGATCATCAAGCTCTCCGATGACACCGCCGAGGTGATCGCGGCCGAGGGTATCGAGATCGACATGGTGATGGTCGATGAGTACCACGGCTGGGTCGCCGAACACCTCGCCACTCCGGCCTTCCTGCTGATCAACCGGATCAACGCCTACTCCTACACGTTCGAGGCCGAGCAGGCGATCGGTAGCCTCGCGCAGGTCAGGGCGTTGGCCGTCATCGTCTACAATCGGGTCAGCGAGTTGACGGCGGCGTACATGATCGCCCTGCCGCGGGAACTGCCGTGGAACGTGCGCGTGTTCCATGACCGTGAAGCGGCGCTGGCCTGGCTGGACACCCAGCGCTGAGCCGACCCGGCGATACCCGCGAGCGCCGCCAACCGGCCACCTGTCCCGGGCATCCCTGCTCGCGTAAGCTGATTCGGAGACCGACGCCCCAAGAGGCGCCGAACGGATGCCATCCCGGATGGACGCGTGGTGGATCGAGGAGAACCGATGACCCAGAAGGAATCGAGCACCGAAGCCTGGGAGCTGAGTGCCAGCCAGTTTCCGGCCCACGGCTCTGCGCGGGAACGGCTCGGTTTTCTGCTGCGCTACGCCATCCTTGCGCCATCGACGCACAATACCCAGCCATGGCGCTTCACGACGGGGAGTGACCGGCTACTGGTCTACCGCGACCGTTCACGTTGGCTCCAGGTCGCCGATCCGTCACAGCGCGAGCTGCACCTCAGCGTGGGCTGTGCCCTGGAAAACCTCCTGATCGCGGCGCGTGCCTTCGGCTACACTCCCCGTGTTACCTATTTTCCGCACCCGATGGGTGCCGACTGTGTGGCGCAGGTCGAACTGCCCGAGCCGGCGGCACTGGCCCGGCCAAAAGGGGGCCTGCTGGATGCGGTGACGCGGCGCCACACTATCCGCAAGCCATTTCGGCCGCGGGCCGTTCCGGAGGCCGATCTCAAGCGACTCGAAACCGTGTGTGGAGACCGCACGGTGATGCTCTATCTTTCGGACGACCCGCTGGTCAAACAGCGCCTCGAACTGATGGTTGGCGAAGCCGATGCGAGGCTGTTTGCCGAACCCGCCTACCGAGAGGAACTCGGCCACTGGATTGGCGAGGGAAGCTTCGGCAACTCGTGGCTGTTAGCGAAGCTGGGTCAGCTCGCGATGACCTATCTTGATCTGGGTCGTTCGACGGCGAAGCACGACTCCGAGCTGCTGCACAGTGCTCCGGAGATTGGCATCCTCGGTACCCTTGACGACGACCGCCTCAGCCAGGTCAAGGCGGGCCAGCAGTTTGAACGGATCTGTCTCCAGGCCGAATTGCTCGGTCTCGGCGTGCAGCCGATGAGCCAGCTGTGCCAGATACCGCACATCCGTTCCCAGCTCGCGCGCTTTTTTCCCGCCCCGAACGTCTATTCCCAGCAGGTGTTCCGGATTGGCTATGCCGACCGGGTCGAGGCACCGATGCCGCGCCGCGCGCTGGAAGATGCCCTCGGCTGAGGCCCCCTCGTTGGTACTTCGAAACGGCTTCCCGTTCTCCTTCCCGTGCCGCCTTGGAGCGCAGTAGTGAGCGGTATTGTCGACATCCGTTTGCCCGGCCTGCCCGATTGCTGGGAGAGCTGCGGCAACTGCGGTGATGGCGAGTTGCGGGTGGTCGAGGTGTGCGTCAGACCGGGCGACCGGGTCGGGGCCGACGACCCGGCGATCGTACTCGAAACCGACAAGACCACGCTCGACATCCCGACCGACCGCGCGGGCCGGGTGGTCGAGGTGCTGGTCGCGGTCGGTGACCCGGTCACCGAGGGGCAATCGCTGCTGCGTCTCGAACCGCGACCTCCGGCGGGAGACGGCGGATGAACGGTAGCGTCGAGGCGATCCAGATCGGACGGCTGACGCTGGCCTTCGTCCCGGTCGTGGTGGTGCTGGTGATGCTCTGGCACTGGCGGCTCGGTGCCGGCAACGCGCTCTATGCGCTCGGCCGGATGCTGGCCCAGCTGGTGCTGATCGGTTATCTGCTGACGTTCATATTCGCCGCCGAGAGCCCGCCGGTGGTGCTCGCCGTACTTGCGGTGATGCTCGGTGCCTCGGGATGGATCGCGCTGCAGCCCCTGGCCAGGCGGTCGGCGACGCTCTACCTGCATGCACTGGGTGCCATCGCGGCCGGTGGTGTCGTTACGCTGGGCCTGGTCACCCAGGGGGTGCTTGGGGCAGAGCCCTGGTATGCGCCGCGGGTTGTGATTCCGCTGGCGGGCATGATCTTCGCCAACTCGATGACCGCCGTCAGCCTCGCCGGCGAGCGCTACTTCGCCGAACTCGACAACGGCAAGATTCCGGACGTGGCACGCCGGATCGCCTTCCAGGCGGCGTTGATCCCGCAGATCAACGCGCTGCTGGCGGTTGGGTTGGTCTCACTTCCGGGGATGATGACCGGACAGATCCTCTCGGGCGTCTCGCCGCTGGTGGCGGTGCGCTACCAAATCATGGTGATGGCGATGATTTTCGGCTCGGCCGGCATCGCGGCCGCCTGCTTCCTTGCCTGGCAGGGGCGTGCGGCACGGTCGTGAGCCTTTTCGTCCGCGTGTTGGTGATGTCGGTGCTGGTGCTGGTCGTCGCCTGCGCCACCCTGCGATCCGGTGCGCTCGAACCGGTCGCCGGTATCGGTCGAATCGAGCCCGTGCCCGGCGGTTGGCGGGTCGAGGTGCCTAGCGGCATCGGCCGCTTCCGCGTGCAACTGCCGGCCGGGACGGTTGCCGAGATCAGCTTGAGCTACGACGCGTCGCGCCCGTTTCCCCGGCTCGAAGGGGTGCAGGTCATGGGTCGTGCCGGTGACACGGTCCCCGGTGTGAGGCCCGACGGCGTCAATCGCATCCGGTTCATGGCCGGCGACACTCCCCTCGACATGACCGTCATCGTCATCGACTACTATCGCTGAACGACCGCCTGCCATGCCCGGTGACGAGAGGTGAAGGAACCTCTGATCAAATCATGAACTCGTATCTGGCGCCCAGAATGTCCAGCTTTATCGTTGCAAAGCTTCGCAATAGCTAGCTATTACGTGCGTTTTGCGCCTCAAATCTGAACATTCTGAAGCAC
>QNFN01000224.1 GCA_003645555.1 Gammaproteobacteria bacterium
CGGCCGCGCCGAGTACCGATACCTTCATTTTGATCGTCCTCCAGACTGGGGCGCCCACGGGGCGCCGGTAAAGAGGACAAATTCTACGCAATCCAGCCCCTTAAACACAAGGTTTATGGCCCCATAACGAATCGTTAGACCCATATCCGGGTCAGGTGGGTCGCTATACTCCCCGCACCATTTACCAACTGAAACCGGCATCCTATGCGCAAGCGCCACGAATTCAACGCTACAAGTATCGCGATCCGCTTCGCTATCGCCCTGGTTCTGGTCTTTGCCACGTACAACCCCTCCGGCTGGTCCTATGTCCACTGGGCGATCATGCCACTGCCCGCATTCAGCCCGGTCAAGGCGGTCGCCGGCATCGTGCTGGTGATCGGCTACACGATGTTCCTGCGCGCCACCGCCCGTTCGCTGGGTATCTTCGGCGTGTTCCTTGCGATCACTTTTTTCGGTGTGCTGATCTGGCTGATCGTCGATGTCGGCATCCTGCCACTGGACAGCGTCACGGCAGTTACCTGGGTGGTGCTGTTTGTTTTCGCCTGCGTGCTGGCCATCGGTATGTCCTGGTCGCACATCCGTCGTCGGCTTGCAGGCCAGTTCGACACTGACGATGTGGACATCGATGAATGAGCCACCACGCGTCAATCAGGGTGTTTCTACCCGGTGTCACGCTGGCCTTGGTGATCGGGTACGTACCCGTGGTCAATGCGGCCAGCTGGGGCGAGATCGGCAGCAGCTTGCTCAAGGGGCTCGGTGACACCACCGGAGGCAGCACCAGCTCCGCCAGCCACGGCCTGAGTCAGGCGGATGTCGTTGCCGGGCTCAAGGAGGCGCTGGTCAAGGGCAGCGAGATCGTCGTTGACGATCTGGGTCGTCCGGACGGTTTCCTCGGCAACACCGCGGTGCGTATCCCGTTGCCGTCCACGCTGCAGTCAATCGGTGACGGGATGCGCCGGTTCGGCCTCGGCAGCTACGTGGACGATTTCGAGACCAGCCTCAACCGCGCGGCCGAGAAGGCGGTTCCGGAGGCGCTCGACCTGCTGCTCGACACCGTTCGCGGCATGAGCATCGATGATGCCATGGCCATCCTGGACGGACCCGACGATGCCGCCACCCGCTATTTTCGCGAACGGAATGAAATGCGGTTGAGCGAGCGGTTCCTGCCGTTGGTACGTGAGGCGACCGCCCACGTTGGTGTGACCCAGGCCTACAAGGCGATGCTCGACCAGGCTGGCATGGCGGCAGCGTTTTTCGATGCGGCCTCGGTCGATATCGACCGCTACGTCACCGACCAGGCGATCGACGGCCTGTTCCAGCTGCTCGCCCAGGAAGAGCGGCGCATTCGTGAGGACCCGCTGGCGCGCAGCAGCGAGTTGCTGCAACGGGTCTTCGGCCGTCGTTAGACCTGGTCGTCACTGGAAGGCTGTGCGTTGGCCGCCGTTTGCGTAAGATAACGCGCCATGGACGACGGCATCAGCGACGTCGTAACGACCACCGGGGTCGCCCCCCGGGTCAAGGTGCTGCGCCTCGACCACACCGGCCAACCGGCAGCGTGGCTGAGCTGGCAGCAGGCGGCGGTGCTCTACAGTCTCGACAAGGTGGCCTGGACCGCCGGTGAACAGGTCATCCGCCTGCACGGCGGCATCAACCGCTGCAGTGGCCGGCGCAGCATTCTCGACATCCATACCATTGTCGCCACCCGGGGCCGGGTCCGGCGCGAGACGCGGCGGCGCAAGGTGCCGCCGCTCAGCAATCGCGCCCTGTTTCTGCGCGACAGCCATCTCTGCCTTTACTGCGGTGGTGAATTTGCCGAGGGAATGCTGACCCGCGATCACGTCACTCCGCTGTCGCGCGGTGGCCGTGACGGCTGGTCGAACGTGCTATCCGCCTGCTGTGCCTGCAACACCCGCAAGGGGGGGCGGACGCCGGAGGAGGCGCGGATGCCGCTGCTGGCCGTACCGTTCGTGCCCAACTACGCCGAGTACCTGGTGTTGTCGAACCGGCGCATCCTTGCCGATCAGATGGCCTTTCTCAAGGCCCGCTTTCGCAAGGGCAGCCGCCTGTTGCGCGCCTGACCCCGTCAGTTGCCGGTGTCCAGCAACGGCACCAGCGTCGGCCAGACGTTATCGACGATCAGGGGTTGCGCCACGGTCCGCGGATGGATGCCGTCGTTCTGCATCAACTCGGGCCGTTCGCCGATACTGGCGAGCAGCGCCGGCACCAGCGCCGCGCCGCTGGCTTCGGCCACCTCGCGGTAGACGGTGGCGAAGCCCTCGGCGTAGCGCGGTCCGTAATTCGGCGGCATGCGCACCCCGACCAGCACCACGGCGCGGGCCGTGCCCTGGGCCAGCCGTACCATCTCCTCGAGGTTGGCGCGGAAGGTGGTCAGCGGCAGTCCGCGCAAGCCGTCGTTGCCGCCGAGCTCGATCAACACGATTTCGGGGCGGTGGGTTGCGAGCAGGTCGGGCAGCCGGCGCAGGCCGCCGGCGGTGGTGTCGCCGCTGATGCTGGCGTTGACCATGATGTAGGGACGGCCGTGGTCGGCCAGGCGGCGGCCGAGCAGGGCGACCCAGCCGCTGGCCGGGTCGATACCGTAACCGGCGGCAATACTGTCACCGATAACCAGAATGGACGGTGTCGCGGAGTGTGCCGCTGGCGGCATGATGGCGATAGTGAGTAACAGGAGGGCTGGAGCCAGGATGCGCACGGCGGATGGAACGACGGCAATTGAGGCCAGGAAGGTTAGCAAACGGGTCGCGGCACCGGAAGGGGCGCTGCAACTGCTCGACGGCATCGACCTCTCTGTCGCCGCCAGCGAGAGCGTGGCCGTGGTTGGCCCATCGGGCGCCGGCAAGTCGACACTGCTTGGGCTGCTGGCCGGGCTCGACCTGCCGAGCACGGGGGAGATCTGGCTCGATGGCAGCGAACTGACCGCGCTCGATGAGGACGGCCGCGCCGCGCTGCGTGCCGGGCGGGTCGGTTTCGTCTTCCAGTCATTCCAGCTGTTACCCAACCTGACGGCACGCGAGAACGTGATGCTGCCGCTCGAACTCGCGGCCGCACCCGGTGCCGGCGCCCGTGCCGACGAGGTGCTCGCCAGGGTTGGTCTCGAGCGACGTGGCTCCCACTACCCGTACCAGCTCTCCGGTGGTGAGCAGCAGCGGGTGGCCCTGGCACGGGCATTCGCGCCCGCGCCACGCATCCTGTTCGCCGATGAGCCGACCGGTAACCTCGATCAGCGCACCGGGGCCGCGGTGGGTGACCTGCTGTTCTCGCTCAACCGCGAATTCGCCACGACCCTGGTGCTGGTCACCCATGATCGTGAACTGGCGGCCCGCTGCGCGCGGACCATCTCCCTGGACGAGGGACGTGTGGTGCCGGGATGATGGCCCTGTGGCGTTTCGCTTGGCGCACCCTGGTCCGCGACCTGCGTGCGGGCGAGTTGCACGTGCTGGCCCTGGCCCTGGCGATCGCGGCCGGCGCGGTCAGCACCGTCGGATTTTTCAGCAATCGCGTCGAGCGGGCCCTGGCCGGCCAGGCGGCCGAGGTGTTGGCCGCCGACCTGCTGGTCGAATCGAGCCGCGAGCCGCCTGAATCATGGCGCGAGGAGGCCGCCCGGCGCGGCCTGCGCAGCGCGCGTACGGTCAGCCTGCGTAGTGTCGCCGTGGTTGGCGAGCGCACCCAGCTGGTTGAGATCAAGGCGGCCGATCCCGGTTACCCGCTGCGCGGTACGCTGCGCAGTGCGCCGGCGCCCGGGGCGACGGATCGGGAAGAGAGCGGTCTGCCCGATCCAGGCACGATCTGGGTCGATGTCCGCTTGCTGCACCTGCTCGACCTGGCGGTTGGTGACCGCATCGGCCTCGGCAACCGCGAATTCACCATCGCCCGGGTGCTGACCTTCGAGCCGGACCGTGGGCTCAACGTCTTCAGCCTCGGTCCGCGGGTGTTGCTGCGCTGGGACGACCTTGGCCGTACCGGCCTGGTGTTGCCGGCCAGCCGTGTTCACTACCATCTTCTGCTGGCCGGGGCGCCCCAGGCGCTGGACGGTCTGGCGGTCTGGCTCGAACCGCGTCTTGGCGGTGATTACGCACTCGAGGGGATCGAGCAGGCACGTCC
>QNFN01000225.1 GCA_003645555.1 Gammaproteobacteria bacterium
AGCGGGTGCCGGGGACGCGTGACATCTACACCCTGGGAGGTCCGAACCGGGTGGTGCGGGTGGCGCTTGATCCGGAGCGAATGGCTGGCCACGGTGTCACCGTCGAAGACCTGCGCCGCGCCTTGGCAAGTGCCAATGTGGCGGCCGACGCCGGCGCCGTCGTCGCCGAGGACCGTGCGGTTCGTGTTCGTGCCGGGGCCTTCCTCGGCACCCCTGAGGAGGTTGGCGAATTGGTGGTCGGGGTGCGGCAGGGGGTGCCGATCTTCCTGCGTGACGTCGCCACCGTCGAACTCGGGCCCGACCGGCCCGAGCAGTACGTACGCTTCATTATTGGCCCGGCCGCCATGTCCGCTGACGCCAGTGCACCCGTCGCCTATCCAGCGGTGACCGTTGCGGTAGCGAAAAAACCGGGTACCAACGCCGTCGCCGTGGCCGACCAGGTGATCGAGCGTTTCGACCAGCTGCGCGGCATCCACGTGCCGGATGGTGTCGAGGTTACGGTGACGCGGAATTACGGTGCGACCGCCGCTGACAAGGCGCAGGCGCTGATCCACAAGCTGATCTTTGCCACCATCTCGGTGGTGGCCCTGGTGTTGTTTGCGCTCGGCTGGCGCGAGGCGCTGATCGTCGGCGTCGCCGTGCTGGTCACCCTGGCGGTGACGCTGTTCGCCTCCTGGGCCTGGGGCTTCACGCTGAACCGGGTGTCGCTGTTCGCGCTGATCTTTTCGATCGGCATCCTGGTCGATGATGCCATCGTCGTGGTCGAGAACGTCCACCGTCGCCTGGCCAAGGCCGGCGGCGATCTCGCAGAGGTGATCCCGCGTGCGGTCGATGAGGTGGGTGGGCCGACCATTCTCGCCACCTTCACCGTCATCGCGGCGATCCTGCCGATGGCCTTTGTCACCGGGCTGATGGGCCCCTATTTGAGCCCGATCCCGATCAACGCCAGCATCGGCATGCTGCTGTCGCTGTTGGTGGCGTTCATCATCACCCCATGGCTCTGCTACCGCCTGCTCGGGCGGATCAGCCAAGATGGGGACGGTGTCGGCGAGGAGGCCGACGACAAGCTGTTGCCGCTGTTTCGGCGTGTGATCGGTTCGTTCCTCGATGGGCCGGGTGCGCATCGCCGACGTTGGTGGCTGCTGCTGGGAATCCTGGCGCTGATCGCCGGCTCGCTGGCCCTGATCGGTACCCGTCACGTGGTCCTGAAGATGCTGCCGTTCGACAACAAGTCGGAGTTCCAGGTGGTGCTCGACATGCCCGAAGGGAGCAGCCTGGAGCGTACCGCCGCGGTGCTCGATGCCCTGGCCGGTGAGCTTGGCGAGGTTCCGGAGGTGACGAACCTGCAGCTCTACGCGGGCACCTCGGCACCGATCAACTTCAACGGCCTGGTACGCCAGTACTACCTGCGCCGGGGCGACAACCTCGGTGACATCCAGGTCAACCTGGTCGACAAGTCGGTGCGCGAGCGCCAGAGCCATGCCCTTGGGCAGGCGGTGCGGCCGCGCCTGGCCGCTATCGCCGGGGAGCACGGTGGACGGGTTAAAGTGGTCGAAGTGCCACCCGGGCCGCCGGTGCTGGCGCCGTTGGTGGCCGAGGTCTACGGCCCGGACTACGCCGGCCAGGTACGCATGGCCGCCGCGTTGCGTGTGCGTTTCGAACAGGCTGGAGAGGTGGTCGATGTCGACGACAGTGTCGAGGCGCCGGCACGCGAGTGGCACCTGCGGATCGACCGTGCCAAGGCGGCGCGCTCCGGGGTGTCGCAGGCGGCGATCGTCGATGCCCTGGCGGCGGCGCTGCGCGGCACGGATCTCGGTTACCTGCACGAGCCGACGGCACGCTACGCGGTGCCGGTGCGTGCCGAGCTTCCGGTCGCTGACCAGGCGCGTCTGGAGCGGGCTCTCGACCTGCGCGTGCGTGGCCATGAGGGGCTGGTGCCGTTGTCGGAGCTGGTCTTGATCGAGGCGGCAACTCAGGCCCCGTCGATTCAGCACAAGGACCTGCTGCCGGTGGTCTACGTCACCGGCGATGTCGCCGGCGAGACCGACAGTCCGCTCTACAGCATGTTCAATATCTACGGTGACATTGTGGAAAGCGGGGTGGCCGGCCAGCCGCTGGCACAGCACCTGGTCGCTCCGCCGGCCAATCCTTACAACTACGCGCTCAAGTGGGACGGCGAGTGGCAGATTACCTACGACACCTTCCGCGATATGGGCATCGCCTACTCGGTTGGCCTGCTGCTGATCTACCTGCTGGTGGTGGCCCAGTTCCGCTCCTACCTGGTGCCGTTGATCATCATGGCGCCGATTCCGCTGACGGTGATCGGCGTGTTGCCGGGCCATGCGCTGTTCGGCGCACAGTTCACCGCGACATCGATGATCGGCATGATCGTCCTCGCCGGGATCATCGTGCGCAACTCCATCCTGCTGGTGGATTTCATTAACCAGGAACATGCTCGCGGCGTACCGTTTTCCGAGGCGGTGATCCGCTCCGGGGCGGTACGCGCCAAGCCGATTCTGCTGACCGGACTGGCCGCCATGCTCGGCGCGCTGTTCATCCTTGACGACCCGATCTTCAACGGCCTGGCCATTGCACTGCTGTTCGGGGTCGCGGTCTCGACCCTGTTGACGCTGGTGGTGATCCCGGTGCTGTTCTACGCTTTCGCGCCGGCCGGCGCACGAGCGCGCCAGGGCACCTCTGATGAATTCTGGGCGAAGTAGATGGTGATGCAGAATGTTCAGATTTGAGGCGCCAAGGGCACGTAATAGCTGGACTGTTGCGCAGCTTGGCAACGATAAAGATGGACATTCTGGGCGCCAGATACGAGTTCATGAATTAATCAGAGGTTCCCTAGCTGCCGGTGACGCCGCTCTCTATAATGGCCGGCACGCGGCTCACGGCGCGTTTGATCAACAAGCGGGCCTGAAGAGCCCGCGTCATCGGGGGATGCGCGATGTCAGATCGCCGACTGCAGGTCTTTAACACGGTTGCCAAGCTGCTCAGCTTTACCAAGGCGGCCGAAGCCCTGCACATGACCCAGCCGGCCGTGACCTTCCAGGTGCGCCAGCTCGAGGAGCAGTTCAACACCCGGTTGTTCGACCGCACCCACAACCGCATCAGCCTGACCCGTGCCGGCGAGGTGGTGCAGGAGCGGGCGGTGAAAATTTTCGATCTCTACGCCGAGATGGAGAACGCCGTGCGTGAACTGACCGGCGAGATCAGCGGCTCGCTGGTCATCGGTGCCAGCACCACCATAGCCGAGTACATGCTCCCGGCCCTGCTCGGCGACTTCAAGCGCCACCACCCCGATATCAAGCTCTACCTGCAGGTGAGCAACACCGAGGGTATCGTCACCATGGTCGAAAATAACGACCTCGACCTCGGCGTGGTAGAGGCCCCGGTGGCGAACAAGAATCTGCAGGTCGAGACGTGCCGCAGCGACGGGCTGGTTGCGATCGTGCCCCCCGACCACCCGCTGGCCGAACGCGACAAGGTGACCATCAATGAGTTGATGGGCTACCCCTACATCTGCCGTGAGGAGGGCTCGGGTACGCGCGACGTCATCCTCGACTACATCACTCGCGGCGGCATGGCGTCGGAGGATCTCGACGTCATCATGGAACTGGGCAACCCGGAGGCGATCAAGGGTGCGGTAGAAGCCGGTATGGGCATCTCGATTATCTCCGCGGCGACCATCGTCAAGGAGTTGCGCCTGGGCACCCTGGTCAGCATTCCGCTCGACCCGCCGCTGGAACGGCCGTTCTCCTTTGTTCGCCAGAAGCAGAAATTCCGCCAGCGTGCGATGGATGAACTGCTGAACTTTGCTCGCAACTACTGTGCCGCCGAGGTGGCACGGGATCTCGCTCGCGAGCCGAAGTCCTGATGCCGGGGCCGACGGGGCCGTGAGCGCCGGTCGCCAGCGCTTGCAGAAACTCTATGCAGTCCTCAATGGTGACGGGCGCCACGCCCTGCTCGAGTATGCCGAGGTCCTCGCCGCTCGCCAGGTACCGGGTCCTGAGATGCTGGAGCCACCCCGCGATCTGCCGCGCCCGGATGGTGAGAGCGTGATTGCTGCACTGAAAAGACTGCGCGCCACCTACCCGATGCTTGACTCC
>QNFN01000226.1 GCA_003645555.1 Gammaproteobacteria bacterium
AACCCCTCGCGGCAGGCGCGCACATTCTCTTCTTTCTTGACTGGTGCCTGTTCACGCAACACCGCGTCGAGGGTGTCGGCTGCCGGCGTGTCGAGCACCGCGGCGATGGCGCCGAGCAGTGCCGAGTTGACGATCCGACCCATGCCGTTGCGTTGGGCGATGCCGATGCCGTCGATCGGCAGGATGCGGTAGTCACCAAGGGTGGCGAAGGCGTCGGCCGGTTGTGCGGAGTTGACCACGATGGTGGTCTCCGGGGTCGCGTAGCCGAGCAGCTGGGCGTTCAGCAGGCTGTCGTCGAAGCAGAGGATCGCCTGCGGCTGCTCGATGCTGCAGCGCAGCCGGATCGGGGCGTCGTCGACGCGCAGGAACGAGAAGACCGGGGTCCCGCGTCGGGCACCGCCGTAGGTGGCGAAGGTCTGCACGTAACGGCCTTCGGCGAAAAAGGCGCTGGCCAGCAGATTGCCGGCGGTCTGGGCGCCCTGTCCTCCGCGCCCCTGGACGATGATCTCCAGCATCGGAACTTCTCCTCGTGGTACCGGGACGGTCCGGCGGCAGGCGTGGCGTTGCGTCCGGTCGAGCGGACGGGCGACGGTGAGCCTGTGGCGGGATGTCCAGGTCGGGCGGCGGGTCACGGCACGGTAGGGCCGTGGCGCTGGCGAGCCGCTCCGGTTGATTGCTCCTCTGTCCATTGGCCGGCGTCTCTTGGTGGCGCCGTGCCTGGCGACCCAGGTGGGACGCCTCACTTCATTGACATGGGTCATTATATTTACGTTGACGTAAACGTCAATATAAATAAACGATCCTTTCCACGGAGCAAGGTCATCCTCACGGCCGATATCACGGCCTGGATCAATGCCCCGCGGGGGTGAATCTGGCACCGTGGACATTCAGCGTGGCCGCCCGGTTGGCGCGGCCAGCAGTAACCTGATGGTGGCGGGGACCCCGTCCCGCGAGCATGGTGGTTCGATGGCGGAGCGGTCGTTTACGAAGGAGGTTCGGGACCTGCGCATCGGTGCCGGCGAGACCTTCCGTGGTGAGGGTATTCTCGCCGTCACCAAGGCGCTGCTGCAGTCCGGTGTCGCCTATGTCGGCGGCTACCAGGGAGCGCCGATCTCACACCTGATGGACGTCCTCGGCGAGGCCCAGCAGCAGGGCATCCTCGACGAGTGGGGTGTCCACTTCGAGTCGAGTGCCTCGGAGGCCGCCGCCGCGGCGATGCTCGCCGCGTCGGTCAACTACCCGCTGCGTGGCGCGGTGACCTGGAAGTCACCGGTCGGCACCAACGTCGCCTCGGATGCGTTGGCCAACCTCTCTTCCGGTGGCGTCACCGGTGGCACGCTCATCATCATCGGCGAGGACTACGGCGAGGGTTCCAGCATCATGCAGGAGCGCACCCACGCCTTCGCCATGAAGTCGCAGCTCTGGCTGCTCGACCCGCGGCCGAACCTGGAATCGATCGTCGCCGCCGTCGAGCACGGCTTCGCGCTTTCCGAAGCGAGCCACACGCCGGTGATGTTGGAGTTACGGATCCGCGCCTGCCACGTCTACGGCCACTTCACCGCCAAGGCCAACCGCCGACCGTCGCCGACACTGGCCGAGGCGCTGGCCGCGCCGCGCCGCGATCCCGACCGCATCGTGCTCCCGCCGGCGGCTTTCCAGCACGAGCAGGAAAAAATCGCCTCACGCTGGCCCGATGCCGTCGCCTACATCCGCGAGCACGGCCTCAACGAGCAGTTCCCGGGTGCCGGCGGTGACGTCGGCCTGGTACTGCAGGGCGGCCTTTACAACAGCGTGATCCGCGCGCTGCAACTGCTCGGGTTGGCCGATATCTACGGTGAGACACCGCTGCCGCTCTACGTCATGAACGTCACCTACCCGCTGATCGACGACGAGCTGGTTGCTTTCTGCCGCGACAAGCGGGCGGTGCTGATGATCGAGGAAGGGCAGCCCGACTTCCTCGAACAGGCGCTGCACACCATCCTGCGCAAGGCGGAGGTTGCGACCCGGATCGAGGGCAAAGGGCGGTTGCCGGCGGCGGGTGAGTACACGCCCTTGGTGCTTGAAGAAGGGCTGGCGCGCTTCCTCGAGGCGCATGGCGGTGCGGCGTTGCAACCCGGTCCCGCTGGGCAGGCGCGGCTGCACCCGGTCGCGGTCGGGCAGGGCAAGCGACTCGACGAGGTGGTACCCGCGCGGCCGGCCGGCTTCTGCACCGGCTGCCCCGAGCGGCCGCTGTTCGGCGCCATCAAACTGCTGCAGCAGGAGCTCGGCGAGTTCCACGTCAGTTGCGATATCGGCTGCCACCTGTTTTCGATCCTGCCGCCGTTCCAGGTCGGCAACACCACCATGGGCTACGGTCTCGGTGCCGCCGGCAGCGCGGCGTTCAATGTCCCGGCCGGGCGGCGGAAAGTGCTCAGCGTCATGGGTGACGGCGGCTTCTGGCACAACGGCCTGACCAGCGGCATCGGCAACGCCGTGTTCAATCGTAACGACAACGTCATCGTCATTGTCGATAACGGCTACTCATCAGCGACCGGTGGCCAGGATGTGCTGTCGTCGGCGGCCGGGAACCCGGCACGCAGTACGGGCAATCCGATCGAAAACGCGGTCCGTGGTATCGGCGTCAGCTGGGTGCGCACCGTGCCGTGGACCTACGACGTCGGGGAGGTGCGCGATGTCCTGCGCGACGCGCTGGCGAGTGAGGAGCGTGGGCCGAAGGTGGTGATCGCTCAATCGGAGTGCATGCTCAACCAGCAGCGGCGTGAAAAGCCGCGCTTCCGGGCGCGGGTGCACGACGGCCGGCGTGCGGTGCGTCAGCGCTTCGGTGTCGACCCCGACGTCTGCACCGGCGACCGCGCCTGCATGCGTCTCTCCGGATGCCCGTCGTTGACGTTGCGCGACAATCCCGACCCGCTGCGCGACACCCCGGTCACCACGGTGGTCGACAGTTGCGTCGGCTGCGGTTATTGCGGCGAAGTGGCGCACGCAGCGGTGCTCTGCCCGTCGTTCTATCGCGCCGACATCGTGCACAACCCGAACCTGTTCGAGCGGCTGCTTGACCGCCTGCGCCAGCGAGTGATTGCCTGGCTCGTGGACCGCACGACGCGGGTGGCGGTGTGAGATGGCAGCGATGAGCGAACAACCGATCTCGATCGCCATCACCGCTTTGGGCGGGCAGGGCGGTGGGGTCCTCGCCGATTGGCTTCTTCAGGTCGCCGAAGGTGCCGGCTGGACGGTACAGACCACCTCGGTGCCTGGTGTCGCCCAGCGCACCGGGGCGACGGTCTACAACGTGGCCCTGTTTCCGCCGGGTGATACCGATCGGGCCCCGGTGCTCGGCCTGATCCCGGTCCCGGGTGACGTCGACGTCTGTATTGCCGCCGAGCTGATGGAGGCGGGCCGGGCGATCCAGCGCGGTTTCGTCACCCCCGACCGGACGCTGCTGATCACCGCGACCCACCGTGACTACGCCATCGATGAAAAGAGCGCCCTCGGTGACGGTCGCCGCGACGGCGACGCCGTGCTCGACGCCGCGAAGCTGGCAGCACAGCAACTGGTCGCCTTCGACATGGAGATGCTGGCGCGTCACCACGGTAGCGTCATCAGTGCGGTGCTGTTCGGCGTTCTGGCCGGAACCGGGGTGTTGCCTTTCGAACGTGCCGACTTCGAGACGGCGATCCGCCAGGCTGGCAAGGGCGTCGATGCCAGCCTCGCGGCGTTCGCCGCCGGTTTTGCGCACATGGCGGAGTCGGCCGGCGATCCCGTGGCAACCGCTCCACCGGAACCGGAGGGCACGGCGCTGCCAACGAGTCTGCGCGAGCAGATCACGGCCACCTACCCGGAAGCGCTGCGCGAGAGGGTTGCGCTCGGTGTCGCACGGATGGTCGACTACCAGGATGAGGAGTACGCCGCGCTCTACCTCGAGCGGTTGGAGCCGTTCGTTGATCTTGCGGGCGACGGTACTCCACTGGCCAGCGAGGTCGCCCGCCACCTGGCACTGTGGATGGCGTTTGAAGACACCTTCCGCGTCGCCGACCTGAAGAGCCGGCCCGAGCGCATGGCGCGTATCCGCACAGAGGTCGGTGCAACACCGGACCAGTTACTGCACGTC
>QNFN01000227.1 GCA_003645555.1 Gammaproteobacteria bacterium
ATCGTCGGCGGCTGGTTCGGTCGCGAGGGCAGCACTCCGGAGGTGCCCGGTGTCGACACCCTGCTGTTCGCCGACATTGGCACCCCCACGGCGATTGACGACCTCGCGCAGACCGCCGGTCGCCGTTTCGACTGGTGCTTCTACGCTACCGCGCTCGGCGATGTCGGCTTCCCCGTGAGCGAGGCAACTGCAGAGCAGATCGCCACATCCAATCACCTCTCCTTCGACCCGCTACCGCGCCTCGAGGCCGGCCTCGAGATCGGCACTCTGGTCGGCTACTCGACCTTCTATGACCTCACTCACCAAAAGATCACCTACGGTGCCATGGGCCACTCGAAGCACGCCATCGAGTGCTGGACCCTTGAAACGGGCCGCAGCCGGCGTCTCTGCCTGCGCGCCGGCGCCTTCCATTCGGCATCGAGCCAGGGGATCAAGCTGTTGGTGCGACGCAATGCCAAAGCGCTGGCCAAATCGAACGATCCGCTGCTACGCAGCTTCTTTGCCGATGTGAAGCCTTCCGAGGCTGTCGAACGGTTGCAACAAGCCGTCTTCGACGAGGAGCGTGCAACCCTGGGCGACAGCGGCACCGACCTCGATACCCTGGTCGCGGCCCACAAGGCCCTCATCGCCGGGCCCGATGCCCCCTTTGTCAACGTGGCCGGGCAACGCATCTGGACTTCGGCCGAAGCCCTCGACATCGATTGACCCGCGTCATGCTCAAACGGCTGCAACAACTACTCAAGACGCGCCTTGCCGATGTCACACCGGCCACTCCGGCGCGTGACGACCTTCTGCAACTGGTCACCGCGGCCCTGCTGATCGAGACCGCACGGGCCGATTTCGCTGATGACCCACGCGAGTGTGCGGCCATCGAGCAGCTGATCGCGACCCACTTCGACCTCGATCCCGAGGCCACCGCCGACCTGATGGCGGAAGCCGACTCGCGGGTCGACGATGCGGTCTCGCTCTACGAGTTCACCCGCCTGCTGAACGACCAACTCGATGAGAAACAGAAACTTGACGTCCTGGAGATGATGTGGCGCGTGGCACATGCCGACGGGCACATCGACAAACACGAGGAGCACCTGCTGCGCCGGGTTGCCGACCTGCTGCATCTACGACACCGGGATTTCGTCCGCTTGCGTCACCACACCTCGGGCAGCAACTGAGGCATAAAAAAACGGGCGACCCGCAGGCCGCCCGTCTTCATCATCGCAGGGCCAGGATCAGCTGCTGGCCATGTCCTTGAGCCGCTTCAGCGCACGAACCTTGACGACTGTCTGCGCGGGCTTGGCCGCGACGTTCATCGTCTCTCCGGGCCGGAACGGATTGGGCACGTTCTTGCGTGCCGGCCGTCTCGGCTTCTTGACGGTCGTGATCTTCAGCAGACCGGGGACCGTGAAGCTACCGGCACCGCGCTTCTTGATGTGACGGTTGACCAGCATGTCGAGCTGGGTCATGACGCCGGCAACCTGCTTGCGACTGAGCCCGGTGTTGGCTGCAATCTCGTTCAGGATCTGGGTCTTGGTCATGGCCTTGGAGATGGCCGTGGTCTTGCCGACGACCGGCTTGGCGGCAGCGGCCTTCTTCGGTGCAGCACGCTTCGGTGCAGCGCGCTTCTTCGGTGCGGCCTTCTTCGGTGCGGCGCGCTTCTTCGGTGCAGCACGCTTCGGTGCTGCGCGCTTCTTCGGTGCGGCCCTCTTCGGTGCGGCCCTCTTCGGTGCGGCGCGCTTCTTCGGTGCGGCCTTTTTGGCAGCTGCGCGTTTTGGCGCGGCTCTTTTCGGCGCCGCCTTCTTTGCGGCGGGCTTTCTCGCGGTCTTTTTCTTCACGGCCATCGCAAACTCCTGTGTCTTTCTGAATTGGTAGCGGGTGCAGGTGGGCACGTATGACGATAGCACATCAACTCGGCTCGTAAAGCACGGGATACCGCGTTTAGCAACTATTTTCCGGCATTATCCGGAAACATGGACGCAGACACCGCCACGGCGCAGGTCGCCGGCGCCACTGAGCCGACCGCTCCGACGATCGCGCGCGACGGCATGAACACCACCAAAGAAGAGGTTCTGATCGGCCCACAATTGGCGGTCCGGATAATGTTCCAGCAACCGCTCGATACCCGCCGCAGGGAAACCGTGCTCAACACTGAGATGATCGTTTTCCAGGTGCAATCGCGGCTTCCTGATCGCGGTCCTCACCGGCATTTCGAAATCGACCAGATTGCACAGCACCTGCAGAATCGCCGTGCGGATACGGTTCGAGCCACCCGAGCCAAGCACCACGTCGACGCCATCGGATCGTGCCAGCAGGGTTGGCGCCATCATCGAGGCCATACGCATATTGCAGGCCCAGGCATGAAAACCGTTTGGATTGAGATCCTCTTCACCGAGCATGTTGTTCAGCACAATCCCGGTGTCTGGAATCGCGTACCCGGCCCCCTCACCATTGGACACGGTCATGCTCGCCTCGTTGCCCTCGGCATCGAGAACGCTGATATGGGTGGTGCCACGATGACAGGCCGGCCGGCCGCTAATCGCATCGCGGTAACGACGTAACAGGTCGGCTCCGAGCATGTGCCGGCTACGCAATACGGGATCGACATCGCGCTCGACCTCGGCACGCGCCGCATTGGTCGCCCCCATCACCGCCGCCATCCGTTCGACATGCGCTGCCGCACCAAACGGTCCTGGCAGTGGCCCGGCCGCTTCCATAAGGCGCAGGCCGAAGGCGATCAGCATGCCGCCGGCGGATGGCGCGGGGTTGGTATAGATACGTGACCCCCGGTAGTTGATCGCCAATGGCCGGCGCCGCTGGACCCGGTAGTGGGCCAGGTCATCGCGGGTCAGGTAGCCTCCGCGATCACGGCAGTCGGCTACCAGGCGCTGGCCGATCTCGCCACGGTAGAAGAGTGCTTCACCCTCACGCGCGAGAGCCTCGAAGGTCTCTGCGAGTTGCGGTTGGCGAAGCATTTCGCCGCGCCGCACCAGACGTCCCGGGTCGCGGCGTGCCGCGAACAATCGCTGCACGTCAGGATCGGCGGTATAGATCGCACCGACAATATCGAAGATGTAGGCCTGCAACGCATTGAGGCGCACACCACGTCGTGCCAGGACCACCGCCGGCTCGACCAGTCGGCGCATCGGCAACCGGCCAAGCTCACGCTGGATACGGAACAGCCCCTTGACGCTGCCGGGGCAGGCGATCGCACCGAGACCGATATGGAACTCTTGGGTCACCGTGCCGAAGTCAGCAAGAATCGGTCGGAAATCGACCTCGTCCGCGGGACGCCGGGTGCGTGGCGTCTGGGTGAAGAAGTCGTAGAGATGACGCTTGCCGGCCGTCGTGCGCGCCAGCAGGAAACCACCACCACCAAGCGACGCCAACACCGGTTCGGTCGCGCAGGCGGCAAAGTGCGCGGCGACGACGGCGTCAAAGGCATTGCCGCCATCGGCCAGGATCTCACGAGCTGCGGCCGCGGTTTGCGGGTGACCCGCGGCCACGATTCCTTCAGACACGATCTCGCTGCCTCGCTGTGACCATCTGTCTTTCCATTCGACGCTATTTCTCCAAGTGTTCGAAATTGAGGCGGAAAAGCTTCATCAACGCGCCACGGACCGTCATTGTAAAGCAGGGTATCGCCACCTATCATTGATCGAGTCGGTGATGTAAAAGACACGTAAGGGCAACGGACCCGCCAAGATCACCGGTGCCGCATCGATCCGCGACCACAGGCCGGCTAGCTGCCGACCGCGACCGGAACGACGCGGTACGCTCCGACACGACCTCCTCACGTAGCGGACAGGCCTGGATGGCTAACAAAGAACAGGCAAAAGAAGACGGGCAAGAGCCGGCTGTTGACGAACAGACCCTGAGTCGGTTGGTACCGATCAGCGGCCTCACCCAGCAGAGCGTCGCCCAACTCGCGCAACAGGCGCGGGTCGAGGACGTCAAGCGCGGTCAGTTCCTGTTTCGCAAGGGTGACGAGGATGGCCTCACTACTTACATCCTCGAGGGTGAACTCGAGCTGTTCGCCGACGAAACCCACGTCGAACGCATCCAGGGTGGTAGCGAAACAGCACGCCACCCGGTAGCTCA
>QNFN01000228.1 GCA_003645555.1 Gammaproteobacteria bacterium
CAAAGCCAGCGCGCGGCGGCCGGCGGCCCGTGCCCGCCACACCCCGGCAGACGGGTCGTCGGCATTGATCACCGCCGGCCCGGCCGGACCGAGACCGGAAAACAGCTCACCCTTGGCCCGGGCAACACTGGCGACATTGCCACAACCCTCGAGATGCACCGGACCGGCATTGGTGACCACGCCCACTGTCGGTTGTGCGATATCGGTCAGGTAGGCGATCTCGCCGGGGTGGTTGGCTCCCAGTTCGACGACGGCGCCGAGATGGCTGGCGTCGAGTTCGAGCAACGTCAGCGGCAGCCCGATGTGGTTATTGAGGTTGCCACGTGTCGCCAGCACCGGACCGCGCCGACCGAGGATCGCTGCCACCATCTCCTTGACGGTGGTCTTGCCGGTGCTGCCGGTAATGGCCACCAGCGGCAGTTGGCGGCGGGCACGCCAGGCGGCGGCGAGCCGGCCGAGTGCGGCGACGGTGTCATCGACCAGCACCAGCGGGCCCAGTCCAGGCAACTCCCGCGCCACCAGTGCGGCGACCGCGCCGCTGGCAAATGCAGCCTCTACATGGTCGTGACCGTCGAAGCGGTCGCCACGCAGAGCAACGAACAACGACCCCGGCACCACCTTGCGGCTGTCGGTCGAAATCCCGCGGAATCCAGCCCCGGCGCCAATCAGCCGGCCCGCCACCAGTTCGGCGGCTTCGAGGAGTTCGAGTGCCACACTCACGTCCGCGCCTCCTGCAACCGGCGCACCAGGGCGCGGTCGCTGAAGGGCCGCAATTCATCACCAACCTGCTGGACGGTCTCGTGCCCCTTGCCGGCAACCAGCACCACATCGTCCACGGCGGCCTGCCTGAGCACCTGGGTAATCGCCGCACCACGGTCGAGCACCACTTCGACCCGACCGGGTTCACGCATGCCGGCAACAATGGCCTCGGCGATCGCGGCGCCGTCTTCGTGGCGCGGGTTGTCGTCGGTGACGACGACGCCGTCGGCCCCGACCTCTGCGGCGGCACCCATCAGCGGGCGCTTGGCGGCGTCACGATCACCACCGCAGCCGAACACGCACCAGAGCCGGCCGCGACAGTGGTCGCGAAGCGCGGCCAGTGCAGCCCCGAGAGCATCCGGGGTGTGGGCGTAGTCGACCACGGCCAATGGCCCGTGCTCACTGCCGAAGCGCTCCATACGCCCGGGCACGGTGTGCACTCGCGCCAATCGCGTCAGCGCCTCGTCGAACCCGATACCGACTTGCAGTAGGACAGACAGTGCAGCCAACAGGTTGCTGGCGTTGAATTGGCCGAGCAGTCCACTACGTAGCCGGCCCGTTCCATGCGTCGTGGCCACCTTGAACTCGAGACCGCCGGCGTCGAGTTGCAGGTCCATGCCGCGCACATCGGCATCGGCAGCAAAGCCGTAGCCCAGCACCTCGAGATCGGACGCCAGTTCAGAGCGCCAGGCCGCACCCTGCGGGTCATCGACGTTCAACACCGCGGCGCGGAGTCCAGGCTGGCTGAACAGGCGCCGCTTGACCGTACCGTAACCATCCATGTCGCCGTGGTAGTCGAGGTGCTCGTGCGTCAGGTTGGTGAAGACCGCGGTGTCGACGCAGACCCCTGCGACCCGGTCCTGGTCGAGAGCGTGCGAAGAGACCTCGAGCGCTACCCGTCGAGCCCCGAGGTCACGCAGCCGCGCCAACTCAGCGTGCAATGCAATGGCATCGGGCGTGGTATGGGTCGCCGGTCGCAACTCACCTGGAAATCCGTTGCCCACGGTACCGACGACAGCGCAGCGTGATTCCGGGGCATCCAGCGCCTGGGCCAGAAAGTGGCAGACCGAGGTCTTGCCGTTGGTGCCGGTGACACCGATCACCGCCATGTCGCCAGACGGCATGCCGAAAAAACGGTCGGCCAAACGACCGGTCAGGGCCCGCAATTCCGGTACCGGCAGCAGCGGCAACCCGGTTGCAGGCGGCGCCGCGATACCGATGGGATCGTAGATGACCGCGACCGCACCTGCCTGTTCCGCAGCGGCCAGGTGGGCGAGGCCATGCTGGCGAGCCCCGGGCCAGGCCAGGAACAGGTCGCCAGGACGGCATTGGCGGCTGTCGCTGCACAACCCACCGACCGGCAACCCGGCCCCATGCGACACCGGTGCGAGTCCGTCGAGCAGGCGGCCCAGGGTCCACGGGGCGGCGTTCATGCGTGCCGTCATCATGTCGCCCCATCCCGTTTGCTGTCCGCGTCCCCGGCCTGCCATGCGGCAGGATCGTCCGGGGTGATGTTCATCAGCCGCAATGCTCCGGCCATGATCCGTGCAAACGCAGGCGCCGCGACCAGGCCACCGTAGTACTCCTTGCCGCGCGGTTCGTTGACCATGACCACGGTAACCAGGCGTGGCCGACTCGCTGGAGCCATGCCGGCAAATACAGCGACGTAGCTATTGTCGGAGTAACCACCGGCGACCGACTTTTTTACCGTGCCGGTCTTGCCGGCAACACGGTAGCCGGTCACCGCGGCCCGCCGAGCCGTGCCGACCGGGCTGACCACGGTTTCCATCATCCGCACCAGATCGCTGACGGTGGTCTGGGACAGCACCCGTTCACCGGCCGGTTGCTGGTCGCGTGCCAGCAGTGACACCGGCACGCGAATCCCATTGTTGGCCAGTACGCCATAGGCCTGGGCGAGTTGTAACGGCGTCACCGACAGGCCGTAACCGTAAGAGAGCGTCGCCTTCTCAACCGGACCCCAGCGCCGCGGCGAGGTCAACATCCCGGCCACCTCGCCAGGGAGGCCACTGCCGGTCGGTGCGCCAAAACCAACCCGGTCAAGCACTTGCCAGAACTCCTCCCCGGACAGATCGAGAGCGATCTTGCTGGCACCGACGTTGCTCGACTTGGTGATCACCGTGGCGACGTCAATCGGCCCGAAGTCCCGGATGTCACGCACCGTCAGGCGGCCGACCTGGAACCAGCCAGGCGTAGTGTCGATCACTGTTCCGGGCTGGTAACGACCGCTTTCGAGTGCCGCGGCGATGGTGAACGGTTTCAATGTCGAGCCAGGCTCGAAAACATCGGTCACCGCACGATTACGGTAATTTTTGCCTTGCAGCACACGGCGGTTGTTCGGGTTGAATGATGGCTGGTTGACCATCGCCAACACCTCACCGGTGCGTACGTCGAGCACCACCGCCGTGGCCGAACTGGCGTTGTAGCGCTGCACCGCCGCTTTCAGTTCCCGATAGGCGAGATACTGGATTCGCCGGTCGAGGCTCAGTCGCAGGTCATGACCCGGACGCGGATCACGGATGCTGCCGACCTCGTCGATCACGTGCCCCAGGCGGTCCTTGATCACCTGCTTGCTGCCGGGCTCGGCGCGCAGGTGGTCATCGTAGGCCAGTTCGATTCCCTCCTGGCCAATGTCGTCGATGTTGGTGAAACCGAGGACATGGCCAGCCACCTCACCGGCCGGGTAGTAGCGGCGGTACTCGCGCTGCAGGGCGACCCCTGGCAAGCCAAGCGCCATCACCTCACGTGCGAGATCAGGCGCCACGTGGCGTCGCAGGTAGACGAACTCGCGGTCGCCACGACCGGCGAGCAGTTGCTGCACGCCGTCGACCGGCAGACCAAGCAGGCCGGCCAGTTCAGGCAGGCGATCACGGGCGACGATCAGCTCCTGCGGATTGGCCCAGACCGAGTCCACCGGGGTGCTGATCGCCAGCGGTTCGCCGTGGCGATCGGTGATCATGCCGCGGTGCGCCGGCACGGTAACCACGCGCAGGTGGCGGGCTTCGCCCTGGCCACGCAGGAATTCGCGCTCCTCGAGTTGCAGGTCGAAGGCGCGCCAGACCAGGGCGCTCAATGACGCGAGCAGGATACCGAGCACCAACCGACGCCGGCCATGGCCACGCGTGGGTCCAGCGTGGCGCGGCGGTGCATTCATCTCCATCTTCACGGTTCGATCCAGATCAACTGCGGCCGCTCGGGCAACACCATGCCGAGTTCACGGTGTGCTGCCTCCTCGATGCGCGCGTGCTGGGCCAGCGTGCTCTGCTCGAGTTGCAGGCGCCCCC
>QNFN01000229.1 GCA_003645555.1 Gammaproteobacteria bacterium
CCCGAGCCGCTGGGCCCGTCGATGGCGACGACCGGGGCGTCCATGGCTGCCTGATCAAGGCTCATATCACTGCTCCCGGGTGGCCAGGAAACGCACCTCTGGCCAACGCTCCTCGGCCAGTTGCAAGTTCACACGGGTCGGTGCCAGGTAGACAAGATGCCCGGCACCATCGAGCGCCAGCTGATCGTGATGCTTGTCGCGAAACCGCTCCAGTTCGGGCCCATCATCGCACTCGATCCAGCGAACGGTGGCCAGCTGGACGTTGCTGAAGACGCAGTCCACCTTGTATTCGTTCAGAAGACGGAAGGCCGTGACTTCGAACTGCAGCACACCGACAGCGCCAACGATCAGCTCATTGTTGCGCAACGGCATAAACAGCTGGCTAGCCCCCTCCTCGCATAGTTGCTCAAGGCCCTTGCGCAGGGCCTTGGCGCGCAGCGGATCGCGCAGCTCGGCGCGGCGGAACAGCTCCGGTGCAAAGTTCGGTACCCCCTGGAAACGCAGGTTCTCGCCCTGCGAGAAGGTGTCTCCGATCTGGATGGTGCCGTGATTGTGCAGGCCGATGATATCCCCGGGCCATGCTGTCTCGGCATGGTCACGATCGGAGGCCAGGAAGGTGATCGCATTGGCAACCTGAACATCGCGCCCGAGCCGCACATGGCGCATACGCATACCTTTCCGATAACTGCCTGAGCAGATGCGCAGAAAGGCGACACGATCTCGGTGGGCTGGATCCATGTTCGCCTGGATCTTGAACACGAAACCGGAGAACTTCTCCTCATCGACGGAGACAACCCGCTCGGCCGCACGGCGTGGCTGCGGTGGTGGCGCAACATCGACGAAAGTGTCGAGCAGCTGGCGCACACCGAAAGTGTGCAGCGCCGAGCCGAAGAAGACCGGAGTTTGGCGGCCGGCCAGGAACGCCTCGGGATCGAACGGGTGGGCTGCTTCACACACCAGTTCCAGTTCCTCGGCAAGGCCTTCATAGAACACTCCGGCCCGCGCACGCAGACCGGGGTCGTCAACCGGGACCAGGCGCCCGTCCAGATGGTCGTTGTCGACCATGCGCACCGCGTCCTCACGCAGATCGTAGACCCCGGCGAAGGACCGCCCCATACCGACCGGCCAGGTCAGCGGTGCACAGTCGATCTTCAGCACCGACTCGATCTCATCAAGCAGTTCCAGTGGCGGTCGCCCGTCGCGGTCGAGCTTGTTGATGAAGGTGATGATCGGCGTGTCGCGTAGCCGGCAAACCTCCATCAGCTTGACGGTGCGCTCCTCGACACCCTTGGCGCTGTCGATCACCATCAGCGCGGCGTCGACCGCGGTCAGCGTGCGGTAGGTATCCTCGGAGAAATCCTCATGCCCAGGGGTGTCGAGCAGGTTGATGACGCAGTCACGGTAGGGGAATTGCATCACCGACGAAGTGACCGAGATGCCGCGCTGCTTCTCCAACTCCATCCAGTCGGAGGTGGCGTGGCGACCTGATTTGCGCCCCTTGACCGTTCCGGCGAGCTGGATCGCACCACCAAACAGCAACAGTTTCTCGGTCAGGGTGGTTTTGCCCGCATCCGGGTGCGAGATGATCGCAAAGGTCCGGCGGCGGGCCGCTTCGGCGGCAATGGAGGGCATGGAGTCGTAACGGCAGGGCGGCAACGGGGCGCGGATTATAGCGCAGCCACAGCGTGTTGGCGCGATCAGAGTGCCCGCGACAGCACCACGGCGTCCTCACGTAGGAGGCCATCCGGATAGTAGTCCTTGCGGTGACCCACCTCGGCAAAACCCGCTGCGTTATAGAGCTTCAGCGCACGGGTGTTAGACGCTCGCACTTCGAGGAACACCGTGTGCGTATCGCGGCGTATGGCTCGTCGCAACAGGAGTTCCAGCAGCCGGCGGCCCAGCCCGTGCCCCTGGCGCTCGGGATCAACACACAGATTCAACAGGTGCGCCTCGCCTGCGGCAATCGACAGCAGGCCGTAACCGGCCACCACACCACCCTCCTCGATTATCCAACCGTCGTAACCAACCCGCAGGCAGTCGCGGAAGATGCCCACCGTCCATGGCTTGGGATAGGCGCGGGTCTCGATGTCGATCACCACGTCAAGGTCGACGACGGCCATCGGCCGTAGTCGCACCGGCACTTGATCAGCGCGGACCGCCATCGCCGTCACCAACCGTCAACGAGCGCGCCAGGAGCAGATCCTGCCAGGCGCGCCGCTTCTGGTCCGGCGAACGCAGCAGGTACGCCGGATGGTAGGTCGGAACCAGCGGGACCCCAAGACCGGGCAATTCGTGAACCCGGCCACGCAGGCGACCGATTGGCTCATCGCTGGCCAGCAGGGCCTGGGCGGCAATCCGGCCCACCACCAGCAACAATCGCGGCCTGACGAGGGCAATCTGGCGCTCAAGGTAGGGCCGACAGGCCGCCAGTTCGTCGACGTGCGGGTCGCGGTTGCCCGGCGGGCGACACTTGAGGGTATTGGCGATAAAAACCTGCTCGCGCGCGAGACCGACAGCACGCAGCATGGCGTCGAGCAGCTTCCCGGCAGCACCGACGAAGGGCTCACCCAGACGATCCTCCTCGGCACCCGGCGCCTCACCGACGATCATCCAGTCGGCATCGCGGGCGCCGCAGCCAAATACCGTCTGCTTGCGCCCGTCACACAGTCCACACAACCGACAGGTGGCAACCGTGGCCTCCAGTTCCTCCCACTCGAGGTCGGCGACCGCGCCCTTGGACAACGGTGGCGCCACGGAATCCCGAGGAGGTGGTGGAGCAGGCTTCTCTACTGCCGGCTCCATGGCCACGGTGGCATCAGTCGGTGCGGCATCAGCCACGGCTGCCGTGGCTGACCTTACCTGCCAAAGGTCGACTCCGAGCGCCTGCAGGTAATGCCGTCGTCGCTCCTCGTGCATGGTTTCGGCCGGGATCAGACGTCCCCGCCCTGCGGATGCCGGCGGGTCGTTTCCTGGGTCAGGTTGTTCAGTGCGTTGAGGTAGGACTTGACCGAGGCCACGACGATGTCGGTGTCAGCTCCCTGGCCATTGACGATCCGTCCGTCACGCTGCAGACGCACCGTCACCTCACCCTGGGCATCGGTACCGCTGGTGATGGCGTTGACCGAATAGAGCTGCAACTCGGCACCGCTGGCGACGATCTCCTCGATCGCACGGAAAGCGGCATCGACCGGGCCACTGCCCTCGGCGACAGCACGTTGCTCGCTGCCGTCGACCTGCAATGTCAGCCGCGCACTCGGGGTCTCTCCGGTCTCTGAGCAGACGCGCATCGAGACCAGGCGAAAGTGCTCGTTGACGGTTGCCAGGTTGGCCTCGGTGACCAGTGCCTGCAGGTCCTCATCGTAGATTTCATGCTTCTTGTCGGCCAGTTCCTTGAAGCGGGCAAAGGCCCCGTTCAGTTCGTCTTCGGAGGCAAACTCGACACCAATCTCAGCAAGGCGGGTGCGGAAGGCATTGCGCCCGGAGTGCTTGCCCATGACCAGGCGGTTGGCGCTCCAGCCGACATCCTGGGCGAGCATGATCTCGTAAGTCTCGCGGCTCTTGAGCACACCGTCCTGGTGGATACCCGACTCGTGGGCGAAGGCATTGGCGCCGACGATCGCCTTGTTGGGCTGCACCGGAAAACCGGTGATACCCGAGACCAGCCGTGAGCAAGGTACGATCTGGGTGGCGTCGAGATCGATCGTGCAGTCGAAGACGTCGCTGCGGGTGCGCACCGCCATGACGATCTCCTCGAGAGCGGCATTACCGGCACGCTCACCGAGGCCGTTGATCGTGCACTCGACCTGGCGGGCACCGTTCAGTACCGCGGCCAGCGAGTTGGCCACTGCCAACCCGAGGTCGTTGTGGCAGTGGACCGAGAAGATCGCCCGGTCAGAGTTCGGAATGCGCTCGATCAGCTCACGGATCAGGCTGCCGAACTGGGCCGGCACGCTGTAACCAACCGTGTCGGGAATATTCAGCGTCGTCGCCCCGGCGTCGATCACCGCCTCGAGGATGCGACACAGGAAATCACGTTCCGAACGGCC
>QNFN01000230.1 GCA_003645555.1 Gammaproteobacteria bacterium
GACCCACGCCCGCAGCTATGCACCATGGAATACCTGCCGGTCTGTGCGCGTCTCGGTGAAGGCGGCAGTGCGGAATGGAAGACCTACGCCAGCGGCTGTTCGGCATGCGGCGATGCCGCGGTCAGTGCCTATCGACCGGGTGGTGAATGCAAGTAAAGAGGCTTGAACTGTAGGTCGGACTTCAGTCCGACGCGGCAGTTGTCGGGCTGAAGCCCGACCTACAAATAGTCGCGACGTCGTTCGAGCCAAGCCTGAATCGCAGACATTCTGTGACGGTCAGTGCGTACCGCGTACCGAGGGCATTAGCCGCCGGGAAACACCGTCCCGGCCCAGCCGACGGCCAGAGAGATCAGCGCCACGAAGGTGAGCGGTCCTCGCAGGCCCGGGTACCACTCCGGCGCCTGGCCATAGGCGACCGCCTTGACGTCGCCGAACAGCATCAGCAGGAAGCCCATGCCGAGCACCGGGTAACCGGCGATTGGTGGCAGCGCCAGGGCGATCCAGGCGATCAGGGGCGGCACAGAACTCAGCAGAAGTTGGTTGCGCGTACCCGGGGTCATCTCTCCCGAGTGCATCGCCAGACCCCAGTGGATCGCGCCCATGAAGGTGAGGATCACCGCACCGTAGGCGAGCAGCGGCCAGTGGTCGATGGAGATGGGCATCAGCCCAGGCAGCCAGGCGACGGCGGCCCCGGCGACAAAGGGGATCAGGCCCGCGTAGCCGAGCTGGGCGGCCAGCCGGGGGAGGGGATCGGTATGCAGCATCGCCGGCTCCTTCGACGTGGATGGTCCGATGATGACAGCCAGGTGCCGGTCCTGTTCTGACCTGGGTCATTCGACTGGTAGGCTGAAGCCGGGCTGTGTCCCGGTTTGTCAGGGGGCGAGTTCACTACAATGATTGGGGCGATCAGGCTGCAACCGCGCACGGACAGGCGCGACGACCCGGGAGAGTGACTGGATGCGACTCGGCAAATGGACTGTTGCGGTCACCTTGTCGCTGGCTGTTCTCGCCTCGGGCTCAGTGGTTGCCGATCGACAAGGTTTTCTCCTGCTCGCCCAAACACAGGAAGCGGATCAGCCGGATTCCTCCTGGAAGCCTCTTGGCCTGATCAAGAAAGGGGTCGGCAACCTGGGCGAGAAGCTGAGTGGCGGCAGCGAGGAAGCTCAGCAAGATGCTGCCGATGCCGGAGATGATGGCAAGGCGCCACCGGCTGTCGGGGAGCGAATCTTCAGCAGCGAACCGCTGCCCCTTGACTGGATCAGAGGGCTCGTCGCCGCCAAACCGAAGCTCGCCGCCGACCTGGGTATCGCCGAGATCGATTGGGAAGGCATTGAGGCGCGCAATATCGAGGGCACTTTCCAGCTTCGTGATGGCCGGGTCGAAATCACGATATCGCGATTCGAACTCGGCCCCGGGCGGGTGACCGGGCACGTGACACTCGATCCCACCACCAAGCCGTTGTCGGTCACCCTCGAGTTGCTGGCCAACAATATCCGTGTCGAGGACCTGCGCAAGTTCGACCAGCCCGGACTGTTGATCGACGGCACCATCGACCTGAAGTTGAAGCTCTCGGGCCGGGGCGAGTCACTGGCCGCACTGATGGCCTCTGCCGAAGGTGAGTGGAGCAGTCTTTTGGAGGACGGACAAGCGGTGAGCGCATCTACCGAGAAGGCCGGCGGCCCCATGCTAGCGCTCGATCTTATGGGGGCGATGGTCCCTCCCGGATTTGATTCGACGTCGATCCGCTGTGCCGTGAGCCGGGTCAAGGTCAAAGCTGGTGTGGCGATACCGGAGGTACTGATTATCGTGACCGAGATCGCCCTGATTAGCGGAAACGGGTCGGTTGATCTCGGCCGCGAGAGCATCGACCTGATGTTCGTTCCGCAGAAGTCGTCGAATGTGCAAGGCGTCCTGCTGCCTCCGATCCAGATCGGTGGCACTTTCGCCAACCCGTCCTTCCGTCTGGAACCGCTGGCAAAAATCACCGACATCGGCAGCATCGCCAAGCTACTTGCTTCACCGCTCCTTATGCCCGCACTGGCCATCAGCGGGGAGAAGCACGACTGTGCGCAGGAGTTGAAAAAGGCTGGCGCGCAATCCGAATCGAAGGTCGAAAAGCCACCCGTGGACAAGGAGTCGGAGGCTGAGGGTGGTGGATGAGACACTTCCGACTTGGTGGGTATGTCCTGTCCCCGGCTGAACTCGAGTGGGCATTGATTTCGCACATGCGCGGGCCGGCGCGACTGGCGCATACTCCCCTCTTTGGAGCCGTGCCGAACGGGTATCCTCCGTGGCGTGAACTCGTGGCACCGTCACATCAACAATCGACACCCTGCACAAGGAGGCGACCCATGCGGCGTTCGATCTCTCTATCAGTCCTGATGCTGGGGGTGCTGCTGATCGCGGCACCGCTCACCGCCCAGGACCTCTACGTCTACCCGGAGAAGGGGCAGGACGCCAAGCAGCAGGAGAAGGACAAGTTCGCCTGCTACGAATGGGCGCGTGACCAGAGCGGTTTCGACCCGATGCAACGTCCCCAGGCGACCACGCCTCCGCCCCAGACCCAGGCGCCCACGTCGAGTGCCGGGCGTGGCCTGGTCGGCGGGGCGTTGGCCGGTGCCGTGATCGGTGAGATCGCCAACGATGACGCCGGCAAGGGTGCGGCCATCGGCGCCGCGAGCGGGGCCATTTTCGGTGGTGCCCGACGCAATCGCCAGCAGCGGGCCAACCAGCAGCAGGAACAGCAATGGGCACAGCAGCAGGCCGCCAACTACGAACAGCAACGCCACGGTTACAACCGCGCCTACGCCGCCTGCCTTGAAGGGCGCGGCTATACGGTGAAGTGATGAGGGAGCTTACGATGAGATGCCCGACGACCCTGACCCTTTTGCTGCTCTTCATGCTCACCGCGGCCCAGGCCATGGCCGTTGAGGATAGCGACAACCTGCTGTGTGCGACGAACGTGACCCACGATTGCGGCGGTACCGGCGCCTGCGTCCAGGGCACCGCCCAGTCCATCGGTGTGCCGGTGTTCTTTGAGGTCGATTTCACGGACAGGCAGATCATTGCCAGGCACGATGACGGCAGGGAAGAGAAGAGCCGGATCGACAGTCTTGCCGTGGCCGACGACCGGGTCGCGCTGCAGGGTGTCGAGAACGGTCTAGCCTGGTCGATGCTGATCATGCGTGACCATGGCGACATGGTCGTGGCCGGTGCCGGAGATGGCGTTGGTTACGTCATCCACGGCAGTTGTATCGTTCCGTGACTTCGGAGCCGCGCCGATCGGCGTTGTCCGCGGTGGCGCTGGTCGTCATCGCCCTGCTTTCGGTGCCGGTTGTCGCCGGGCCGGTGAGCAAGCTGTTCCAGCGGGTCAGTCCTGCGGTGGTGGTCCTGCACACCTTCGAGCAGGCTCCACCGATATTCAAGGACGGCGAGATCACGACCGCCAGTGTCGAGGGGGTCGGCAGCGGGGTGCTGATCTCCGCCGACGGCCTGATCCTGACGGCGGCCCACGTGGTCCATATCGCCGATTCGATCCATGTCGAGTTTCACGATGGCAGCCGGACGCTGGGGCGGGTGCTGGCCAGTGATAAAAGCGCCGATGTGGCCCTGATCAGTATCGACCGGGTGCCGGACGGGATCACCCCGGTTTCGCTTGCTGACTCCGACCAGGTCGCTGTTGGTGACGAGATCATTGTTATTGGTGCCCCCTACGGCATTGGCCATACCCTCAGCGTCGGCCACATCAGCGGCCGGCGGGTGCCTGACGACGACAGCATGTTCAGCGGTACTGAACTGTTCCAGACCGATGCCGCCATCAACCAGGGCAACTCCGGCGGGCCGCTGTTCACTCTCGACGGCGAGGTCGCCGGCATCGTCAGCCATATCCTCTCCCGCTCGGGCGGCTACGAGGGAATGGGGTTTGCCGTCACCGCCAACACCGCACGCGAACTGCTGCTGGAACGGCGTGGCCTCTGGTCCGGTATCGACGGCGTGTTGCTGGAGGGTTCGATGGCTGCGGCGTTCAACATGCCTGCCACCGCC
>QNFN01000231.1 GCA_003645555.1 Gammaproteobacteria bacterium
GGCCACGACCCGCACAAGGTCTATGCCGCCTACGCCGCGGCGATAAAGTGCGAGGGCCGGCCGACGGTGATCCTGGCCAAGACGGTCAAGGGCTACGGCATGGGCGCGGCCGGTGAGGCCCAGAACATCACCCACCAGCAGAAGAAGCTCGGCGATGAGGCACTGATCGCCTTCCGTGACCGTTTTCACTTGCCACTCAACGATGACGAAGTACGTGAGGCGAAGTACATCACGCTGGACCAGGAGAGCGAGGAGTACCGCTACCTCAAGGCGCAGCGCGAAACCCTCGGCGGTCCGCTGCCGGTACGCAAGACCCTGGCGACTCCGCTCGAGGTGCCGTCCATGGAGATTTTCGATGCCCTGCTCAAGGGCAGTGGTGAGCGCGAGTTGTCGACCACCATGTGCTTTGTGCGCGCACTGACCGCGCTGGTTCGTGACAAGAAGATTGGCAAGTACATTGTGCCGATCGTGCCCGACGAGGCGCGTACTTTTGGCATGGAAGGGATGTTCCGTCAGCTCGGTATCTACTCATCGGTCGGGCAACTCTACGAGCCGCAGGACCGTGACCAGATCATGTACTACCGCGAGGACAAGGCCGGGCAGATCCTCGAGGAGGGGATCAACGAGGCCGGGGCCATGTCGTCGTGGATGGCAGCGGCGACCGCCTACAGCTCCCACGGCGTCAACACCGTGCCGTTCTACGTCTTCTATTCAATGTTCGGTTTCCAGCGCATCGGTGACCTGGCCTGGGCCGCCGGCGACATGCAGGCGCGCGGCTTCCTGATCGGCGGCACCGCCGGGCGTACCACGCTCAACGGCGAAGGGCTGCAGCACCAGGACGGCCACAGCCACCTGCTGGCATCGACCATCCCCAACTGCGTCGCTTACGACCCCTGCTACGGTCACGAGCTGGCGGTGATCCTGCACGACGGCATGCGGCGCATGGTCAAGGAGCAGGAGAGCGTTTTCTATTACATCACCTGCATGAACGAGAATTATCAGCACCCGGTGATGCCGGATGACTGCGAGGAGGGGATTATCCGCGGCATGTACCTGCTGCAGCCCTCTGGCGGCAGCGGACCACGAGTGCAACTGCTCGGTTCCGGCACGATTCTCCGTGAAGTATTGGCCGCTGCCGAACTGCTGCGGCTCGACTTCGGGGTTGCTGCCGACGTCTGGAGTGTCACCAGCTTTACCGAGTTGCGCCGCGACGGTCTCGATACGCAACGCTGGAACTTTCTCCACCCGGACGCCGAACCGCGAACCACCTACGTTGGGCAGTGTCTCGATGGCCAGGAAGGTCCGGTGGTTGCCTCGAGCGACTACATGAAACTGTATGCCGACCAGATTCGACCCTGGGTCCGCGGTCGCTATGGCGTACTTGGCACCGACGGTTTCGGCCGATCCGACTCACGTCGTGCCCTGCGGCGTTTTTTCGAAGTCGATCGTCACTACGTCGCCGTCGCCGCGCTCAGCGCCCTGGCCGAGGAGGAGGCCGTGCCGGTCGACAAGGTGGGTGAAGCGATTGCCAAATATGGGATCGATGCCGACAAACCGAACCCGGTGACGGTCTGAGCGCGGAGGATCGAACGATGGCGAAACAGGAAGAGATCCGCGTCCCCGACATCGGTGATTTTAACGATGTCGAGGTGATCGAAGTGCTGGTTGCCGTAGGCGATACGGTGACCGAGGAACAGTCACTGATCACACTCGAGTCGGACAAGGCGAGCCTGGAGGTGCCAGCGCCGCGTGCCGGCCGAGTGATCGAACTCAAGCTCGCCATCGGTGATCGTGTCGCCGAGGGGGCGCCGTTGCTCGTGCTCGAGGTCGATGAGGCCCCTGCCGAGTCGGTGGCTTCTGCTCCGGCGTCATCATCGGTAGCGACGGAGATCCTCGTTCCCGACATCGGTGACTTCGATGATGTCGAGGTGATCGAAGTGCTGGTCGCCGTGGGCGATACGGTGGTCGAGGAACAGTCACTGATCACGCTCGAGTCGGACAAGGCGAGCCTGGAGGTGCCGGCGCCACGTGCCGGTAGGGTGATCGAACTCAGGCTCGCTATCGGTGATCGCGTCTCCGAAGGCGCACTGATCCTGTTGCTCGAACCGGCTGG
The DNA here is from genome assembly GCA_003645555.1 of Gammaproteobacteria bacterium. GTDB lineage: Bacteria > Pseudomonadota > Gammaproteobacteria > QNFN01 > QNFN01 > QNFN01. The sequence goes on from QNFN01000231.1 coordinate 2,114, forward strand.
TGGCGCCGTCGCGGCACCGGCGCCGCCGCCGGCCGAAGCCGCGACGGCAGCGGTTACTCCGGCACCTGCCGAACCGGCCAGGGCGGTGCCACGTGATGCGCCGCTACCGGCCGTCGAGAAACAGGGCTTCCGCAGGGCGCACGCCAGCCCGGGGGTGCGTCGCTTCGCGCGCGAACTCGGTGCCGATCTCGGCCGCATCGACGGCAGCGGTCCCAAGGGACGCGTCCTGAAGGAGGACGTCAAGAGTTGGGTCAAAAAGACGCTCTCTGCCGGTGCACCGGCGGTTGGACCGGCGAGCGGGGCCGGTATTCCGCCGATTCCGGAGGTCGACTTCAGCCAGTTCGGCGACATTGAGAGGGTCGATCTGCCGCGTATCAAGCGTCTCACTGGGCCGCATCTGCTCCGTGCCTGGCTCAATCTACCGATGGTGACTCATCACGACGAGGCCGATATCACCGCGATGGAGGCCTTCGGCAAGTCGCTCAAGGCCGAGGCTGAGCAGCGCGGCGTGCGGGTCACGGCACTGGTGTTCATCATGAAGGCGGTGGTCGATGCTCTGCGTGCATACCCGCAGTTCAACGCCGCGCTGTCGGTCGATGGCCAGCAGCTGATTTACAAGAAGTACTTCAACGTCGGTATCGCCGTCGACACGCCAAACGGGTTGGTGGTGCCGGTGATCCGCGGTGTCGATGGCAAATCCCTGTTCGATCTCTCCGCCGAACTGGCCGAACTCAGCGGCAAGGCACGCGATGGCAAGCTCGGACCCGCCGACATGCAGGGTGGCTGCATCAGTATCTCGAGCCTTGGTGGTATCGGTGGCACGGCGTTTTCACCCATCGTCAACGCCCCCGAGGTGGCGATTCTCGGCGTCACCCGGTCGCGCATGCAGCCGGTCTGGGATGGCAGTGCCTTCATACCCAGGCTGATGCTGCCACTCGATCTGACCTACGACCACCGGGTCATCGACGGTGCCGCTGCCGCCCGCTTTTGCGCACGGCTCTGCCAGACACTCGGTGATATCCGTCGCCTGCTGCTCTGAGAGGCCGTGAAAATACCCCAAACGCTACTGCGATCGTCCCTGGTGCGGCTTGCAGTGTTGCGGCTGGCTCGCCTTGCCACCTACGTCCAGGATCGACCTTGCTATGCGCGAGGGTGTTTTAACCGCCTCTGATCGGGAGAAACCGATGAGTGAAATCGTCACAATCAACGTGCCCGACATCGGCGACTTCGCCGAGGCCGAGGTGATCGAGGAGCTGGTCGCGGTCGGTGACATGGTGGCCGAAGAGCAATCGCTGATCACGCTGGAGTCAGACAAGGCAAGCATGGAAGTGCCGGCTCCTCGTGCCGGCCGGGTCACGGCGCTGACGGTCAAGGTTGGCGATCGCATTTCCGAGGGTTTGCCGATCCGCGAGCTCGAGCCGGTTACCACCGAGGCGGGGGTGTCTGCTCCTGCCGCGACTGCGGAACCGCCGGCAGGAAAGCCCGCTTCTCCGGCGACCGCACCGGCCTCGGGTGTGCAGGCCGATCACACGTGCCAGGTGCTCGTGGTCGGGGCCGGACCTGGTGGGTACACGGCAGCATTCCGGGCCGCCGATCTTGGTCTCGATGTCATCCTGGTCGAGCGTTACCCACGCCTGGGTGGGGTCTGCCTCAACGTCGGCTGTATCCCGTCCAAGGCCCTGTTGCATACCGCCGCCATTGTCACCGAAGCGCAGGAGATGGAGGCGCACGGCGTTACGTTCGGTGCCCCGAAAATCGACCTCGACAAGCTGCGCGGTTTCAAGGATGGCGTTATCGACCAACTGACCAAGGGGCTTGCCGGCCTGGCAAGGCAGCGCAAGGTGCGCATCCTGCACGGCCTGGGGACATTCGCTTCTCCACACGAGCTCGCGCTGGAAACGGCTGAAGGCCGACACCTGAGCGGCTTCGA
>QNFN01000232.1 GCA_003645555.1 Gammaproteobacteria bacterium
GAGCCCCGACGAAGACGGGCCCGAAGAAGGCGGCCCCGAAGGACGCGGCTCCGAAGAAGGCCGCCCCGAAGAAGGCCGCTCCGAAGAAGGCGGCTCCGAAGAGACGTATCCGCTAGATCAAGGCCACCCTGCCGCAAGGTTTAGCCAGGACCTGGGTAAAGGCGGGAAGTCGCCGTCAAGCGTCTGTCGTCGTCTCCATCGCCAGCCCATCGCCTGCGCAGTGCAGGCGGATCCCGCCCGCCAGGAACCGTTCCAGCAGTTCGCCAACCAGGCCGTGGCGCCAACCCTGCAACAATGGCAGGTCGCGTTCACCGCGGACCAGGGCCTCGAGATCACGGCGGGTGGCCAGGGTTGCCGGCGCCACCTGGTGCTGGTGGGCCTGCAACCGTACCAAGGCCATCAGTGCGTCGATGCTGGCTTCTTCGGCCGCGGCCAGCGGTCGTGGTCGTTCCTGGCGGGGTTCGGTCGCAGGTTCGGCCGCGTGAGCGACCCGGATCACTTCCAGCAGGTCCCCGCCATGGCGGCGAACCAGCCCCTCCCCGAGACCGCGCACCTTGGCCAGTTGTTCGCGCCGTTTCGGCGAACTGCGGGCCAGCGCAAGCAGCGCCGCGTCATCGAGCACCCAGCGCCGCGGACGGTCGGCCGAGGCGGCGTAGCGCTCTCGCCAAGCGGCGAGGCCCTTTAGGGAGGCAAGCTGGTGCCCGCGCAACTGGTTTGCGCCGCGCACCTTGCGCCATGCCATTTCAGGGTCATTGCGGTACTGCCCGGGGTCGACCAGGGCAGTGAAGTCATTCTCAAGCCAGGTGAGGCGCCCCGACGCCGCGAGCTGTTCTTGTAGCCTGGCGTAGACGGTGCACAGGTAGCGGACGTCATCGGCCGCATAGCTAAGTTGCTCCGGGTCGAGCGGGCGGGCGCTCCAGTCGGTACGTGTCTGGCTCTTGTCGAGAGTCACTCCGAGCAGGCGGCGCACCAGTTCGGCGTAGCCGATCTGGTCGCCAAAACCGGCCAGCGTGGCCGCCAGCTGGGTGTCGAACACCGTCTCCGGGACACGCCCATCGGTGAGATCGTAGAAGATTTCGAGATCCTGCCGCGCGGCGTGCAGCACCTTGACCGTGGCCGGGTCGAACAGCAGGTCGAGCAGGGGGTCGAGCCGTTCGAGCGCCAGCGTATCAATGCAGGCCACCACCTCGTCAGTGGCCAGTTGAACCAGGCAGAGTCGCGCCCGGTAGGTACGCTCGCGGATGAACTCGGTGTCGAGGGCCAGCCACGGCTGACCGCGCAGGCGTGTGCACAGCGCATCAAGCTGCTCGGGGGTATCGATGAAAAGGTCGGTCATCGTTTGTCCTGGAACGGGGGTGTACGAAGTGGCCGAGGGTCGGCCCGGTGCGGGTATTATAGGCATCGCCTTCACCCGGTCGCCGATCTCATGCTCTTGCTGAGGCTGTTTATCGATATATGCCTGCTGCGTGTGACGCCTCAGGAGCTGCCCGCGGCTCCGTTCCTGCGCAGTTTGGCGCTGCTCGCCTACCTGGTCAGTGGACTGCTGGTGCTCGCCCCCGGCGAGGGGGTGCTACGGGCAGCCGGGATGGTGACGGTCGATGCCGGGGTGATGCTGGTGTTGTTGGCCGCGGCCCTGCACTGGCGACGCCAACCGGCACGCTTCGACCAGGCGGCGACTGCACTGCTCGGGACCGGTGCGCTGCTTGGTCTGCTGTTGCTACCGGTGTTGGTGCTGGGCCGTGCCGGTGAGTCGGTGGCCGGGGCCGCTTTCCCGCTCTGGCTGGCGCTCTTTCTCTGGGGTCTGGTGGTCAGCGCCCATATCCTGCGCCACGCATTGGAGTTGCCTATGGCGGGTGGAATGCTTGCCGCGGTGGTCTATTTTTCTGTTTCGCTGGTGCTGATCGAAATGCTGTTTCCAGGGGCCACCTGACACATGCGTATACACATTCTTGGCATCTGTGGAACGTTCATGGGCGGGCTGGCACGACTGGCACGCGCGGCTGGCCACGAGGTCAGCGGCTCCGATGCCAATGTCTACCCGCCGATGAGCGACCAACTGCATGATGCGGGCATCGATCTTCACGAAGGCTACGACCCGCGCCATCTCGATCCGGAGCCGGACTGCGTCGTGATCGGCAACGCGCTCTCGCGCGGCAATCCGGCGGTCGAGTACGTGCTCGACCGCGGCCTGCCCTACACCTCCGGTCCGCAGTGGCTTGCGGAGAACCTGTTGTCACAGCGCTGGGTGCTCGGGGTCGCCGGCACCCATGGCAAGACGACGACCGCGGCGATGCTCGCCTGGATTCTCGAGGATGCCGGCCTTGAGCCCGGATTCCTGATCGGTGGGATCCCGCTCGATTTTGGCTGTTCGGCCCGCCCCGGTCAGGCCCCATTTTTTGTCGTCGAGGCTGACGAGTACGACACGGCCTTCTTCGACAAACGTTCCAAGTTCGTCCACTACCGGCCACGTACCGCGATCCTCAACAATCTCGAGTTCGATCACGCGGATATTTTTCCCGACCTGCCCGCAATCCAGCGCCAGTTTCACCACCTGGTGCGTACCGTGCCCGGGAATGGCCTGTTGGTGACTCCTGCGGCCGACCTGAACATCGACGGGGTGCTGGCACAGGGCTGCTGGACACCTGTCGAGCATTTCGCCAGTGAGGCCCTGGATGGGTCTGTCGGTTGGACCGCCACCGATGTTGCTCCCGGCGAGTTGTCGTTTACCGTCCTCTGTGATGGTCAGTCGTACGGCCAGGTCACCTGGGAACAGAGCGGCTGGCACAACGTCGCCAACGCCCTCGCTGCACTGGCGGCCGCGCGTCATGCGGGCGTTCCACCAGCGATTGGTATCGAGGCGCTGTGTCGTTTTCGTGGGGTGAAGCGGCGTCTGGAGTTGCGCGGTACGGCCGCCGGGGTCGCGGTCTACGACGACTTCGCCCACCATCCCACCGCGATCGCGACCACGTTGGCCGGTCTGCGTGGCCGGGTTGGCAAGGCACGCATCGTGGCCGTACTCGAACCGCGTTCCAACACCATGCGCCTCGGTCATCATGCCGACACCCTGGCGCCGTCATTGGCGACCGCCGACCGGGTACTGTTGTTTCAGCCGGCCGATCTGGACTGGGACCTGGATACAGTCATCGCGGCCCTCGGTTCATCTGGTTCGGCCCATGACACTCTCGACGGCCTCGTGGCGGCCGTTCGGGACTGGGCACGTGCCGGGGACCACGTGGTGGTGATGAGCAACGGCGGTTTCGGTGGCATCCACGACCGGTTGCTCGACGCATTGCGCCGGCAGGGTGACGCTGGCTAAAGTAGCGTCAGGAGCGCACCGTGCGGAGGGGGCAGCTTGAGCAGCAAGCCTTTCATCGTTTGGCATGACGAGTTGGCGATCGGTATCGAGCCATTCGACCGCGAGCACCGTGACATGGTCGACGCCATCAATCACCTGCACAGCCTTGGCAGTTCAGAGGGAGATGCCGCTGCTTTTTCTGCGGCCGTCGACAGGCTGATCCGTATTGCCGAAGACCATTTCACTCACGAAGAACGCGTGTTGCGCCATCATCGCTGCCCCAACCTCGTTATGCACCAGCGCGAGCATGACGAACTGCTCGACGATGTTACCGCCCTACGGTTGCTTGGCAACGACCCGAAGGAGGTGGCCAACATGCTGCAGATGCTCCGTGACTGGTTGTTCGACCATGTCGTTCATTTCGACCGGGGCTACCACGACTGCCTCAAAGGCAAGGAGATCCGGTAAACGGAGCTGGCGCGTCTTCGCGTGGTGGTCGGGAAGCGGTTGAGTGGGTGCCGACCGGCACTTCGGGCACGGCCGGGTCGATGCGAAGCCAGTCGCTCTCGATCTCCCGAGGCCAGTTCGCCGGGAGAGCGGCAGCCAACGACGCCAGGTCAGTTGATTCTGCCGGTTCCCCGCGCGCGTAGGCCATCAGGCCGAGCAGCACGGCCGGCCGCTCACGGGTAAGGCGGCCAATCCAGATCGGGATGCCCTCCACGCCGTCGAGACGCAGGCCGC
>QNFN01000233.1 GCA_003645555.1 Gammaproteobacteria bacterium
CCTGCCCAACTGGAGCCCTGGCGTCACAAGGTGGCCTCGGTACCACCACGGCTGATGGCCATGTCGACTCGCTCTGTCCTTACTGCGGGGTCGGCTGCCAACTGACCTTCCACGTGCCCGATGGCCGGATCGCCGAGGTCAGCGGCCGTGACGGGCCGGCCAACCATGGCCGGCTCTGCGTCAAGGGACGCTACGGTTTCGACTACGTCCACCACCCGCATCGCCTGACCACGCCGCTGATCCGGCGTGACGGGGTAGCGAAATCGGCCGATGCCGTGGTCGATTCAGGCGATCCTTCGGCCGTGTTTCGCGAGGCCACTTGGGACGAGGCACTCGAGGTCGCCGCCGGTGGCTTGAACCGGTTACTCGACAGCCACGGCGCCGACGCCCTGGCCGGTTTCGGCTCGGCCAAGGGCTCGAACGAGGAGGCCTACCTGTTTCAGAAGCTGGTGCGCACCGGCTTCCACAGCAACCACGTCGACCACTGCACACGCTTGTGTCATGCCTCGTCGGTGGTCGCGCTGCTGCAGATGATCGGCTCGGGCGCAGTCTCCAACCCGGTCGCCGATGTCGCCGAGACCGAACTGATCCTGGTCATCGGCTCGAACACCACCGTCAACCACCCGGTCGCGGCAACCTTCATCAAAAATGCCGCTCGTGATGGCGTGGCGCTGATCGTGCTTGACCCACGACGGACGCCGCTGGCACGCCACGCCGACCTGTTCGTCCAGTTCCAGCCAGACAGTGATGTCGCGCTGCTCAACGCCCTGCTGCACGTGATCGTTACCGAGGGACTGGTCGACCGTGACTTCGTCGCACACCGCACCACCGGCTTTGCCGAGCTCGAAACCCACCTCGCCGACTTCAGTCCGGAGGCGATGACGCCGATCTGCGGTGTCCCGGCGGCGACGCTGCGCGAGGTCGCTCGACGCTATGCCACGGCCGGTGCAGCGATGATCTTCTGGGGGATGGGTATCTCCCAGCACGTCCATGGAACCGACAATGCGCGGGCACTGATCGACCTGGCGTTGCTCACCGGGCAGATCGGCCGCCCCGGCACCGGGCTGCATCCGCTGCGTGGCCAGAACAACGTCCAGGGGGCCTCGGACGCCGGCCTGATCCCGATGATGTTCCCCGATTACCGCCGGGTCGACGATCCCGTGGCACGGGCCGATTTCGAGCGCCTCTGGGGCCAACCGCTCGACCCGACCCCGGGCCTGACGGTCGTCGAAGTCATCGAGGCCATCCTTGATGACCGGGTGCGCGGCATGTACATCCTCGGCGAGAACCCGGCGATGTCCGACCCCGACCTCGGTCACGCACGCAAAGCACTCGCCCGCCTCGAACACCTCGTGGTGCAAGACATCTTCCTGACCGAAACCGCGTTTCACGCCGACGTCGTGCTGCCAGCATCGGCCTTCCCGGAGAAAAACGGCACGTTCACCAACACCGACCGACGAGTGCAACTCGGCCGCCAGGCGATCGAACCCCCCGGTGAGGCGCGCCAGGATCTCTGGATCATCCAGCAGATCGCGCGCCGTCTCGGCCTCGACTGGGATTACGCCGGACCGGACGCCGTGTTCGCCGAGATGACCCGGGCGATGCCAAGCATCGCCGGTATAAGCTGGCCACGGCTGGAGCGCGAAGGCGCCATCACTTACCCTTGCCTCGAACCGGAGGACCCCGGCCAACCCGTAATCTTCACCAACACCTTCCCGACCCAGGACGGCAGGGCCCGGCTGCTGCCCGTACCTCTGCGTTGCAGCGAGGAACTGCCGGATGCCAATTACCCATTCATACTGATCACCGGCCGCCTGCTCGAGCATTGGCACACCGGGGCGATGACGCGCCGGTCGTCAGCGCTTGATGCGCTCGAACCGGAACCCATCGTGACCCTCCACCCCGACGACCTGGCGAAGCTTGAGGTTGCCGATGACACGCCTTTACGCTTGCAATCACGCCGTGGCAGCCTGGTTGTCAAAGCCCGCGCAGACACCGACCTGCAGCCAGGACAGCTGTTTCTGCCGTTCTGCTTTGCCGAGGCGGCCGCCAACCTGCTGACCAGTGCCACACTCGACCCGGACGCCAAAATCCCGGGCTTCAAGTACACTGCCGTCGCCATCACCACCGTGCCCCAGGAGTCACCCGCATGACCGAACCCTGCGTCTTCTGCCTGATCCTTGCCGGTGAAATACCGAGCATCCGTGTCTACGAGGACGATGACACACTCGCCTTTATGGACATTCACCCGGTCCACCCAGGACATACCCTGGTGATCCCGAAGGCCCACCACCCGAACCTGTTCGAGATCCCCGACGGTGTCATCGCCTCAACGGCACAGACCGCAGCGAAAATCGGGCGTGCCATCCAGCAGGCGCTGAATCCACCAGGCATGAACCTGTTGCAATGCAATGGTGAAGCGGCCGAGCAGTCGGTCCAACACTTTCACATGCACCTGATCCCGCGCGAAATGGGTGACGGCATGACCATGAACTGGGAGATGATCAAGGGTGATATCGACGCCATCCAGGCGCTCGCCGAACGAATTCGCGCGCAACTGGCCGAGAATGGTGCCTGAACTCCGCGCTATCGTCACAATTCCGGCATGACCAGGTTTCGTCTTGGTTCCACTCCTCTTTTGACCACTCTGCTGCCGGCAGGCTGCAACGTGCCGGACGACGAGGCGCGCCGGGCACGCCTGGGACTACCGGTACCTGACCACGTGGCAGACATCCGGCGCGGCGCCGGCTTGTACACCGTCCACTGCCGTGACTGCCATGGTGCCGCGGCTCGCGGCAGCGCAAGCACGGTATCCGGATATCCCGTGGGCCGGGAGCCACCCCGGGTCCTGTGCTAACTTGAATGTGACATCCAGGCAGCCACAGCTATCGCCAGCAAGGAGGCGCCATGCCCACCGAGGAACTGTTCCGCAGCGAGCCCTACACCCAGGCCTGCACAGCGACGGTCGTCGAAATGAACAACGACGGCATCATCCTCGATCGCACCATCTTCTACCCGACCGGAGGCGGTCAACCGGGTGACTCCGGCTACTTCGAACCGTCCACGGGCGGGCGTGACATCAAGATCACCGACACCATCCGGCTCGATGACGGCAACATTCTCCACGTCACCGAACCTTTCATCGCCCGGATGGAAGCTGGTACCCAGATCAACGCCGTGCTCGACTGGAGCCGACGGCACCGGCACATGCGCATGCATACCTGCCTGCACCTGCTCTGCTCCCTGGTCGGGGACGCCAAGGTGACCGGCGGCTCGGTCGGTGCCGACAGGGGTCGCCTCGACTTCGACATGCCGGAGAACACCCTGACCAGAGAGACCCTGGAATTCGATCTCAACCGCCTCGTAGGCGAGGATCTACCGGTAACCTCCCGCTGGATCACCAACGAGGAGTTGGCCGCCCAGCCCGACCTGGTACGGACCATGTCGGTGCATCCACCCATGGGTCAGGGTAAGGTCCGGTTGATCGAGATAGAGGGTGTCGACCTGCAACCCTGCGGCGGAACCCACGTCGCCAGGACTGGCGAGGTCGGCAAGGTGATCGTAGGCAAGATCGAGAAAAAAGGGCGTCTGAACCGGCGCGTCAACCTGCGCTTCTACAGCGACTGAAGCAGGTTGGCCGAAGGATCGATACGTGCCCACACGGCTCGGCCTGGTCAGCGACGTACATGCCACCACGGCGCCGTTGGCAGCGGCACTGGTGCTGTTCCAGGACGAAGGCGTCGACCAGGTCATCTGCGCTGGCGACATCGCCGGCTACGGTGACGAACTAGAAACAACCGTCAACCTGCTCGAGTCGAGCGGCTGCCGGGCAATCTGCGGCAACCATGACCGCTGGCACCTCGCACGCACACTTGGTCAACCGGGTCCGGTCGATGCCTACCTCGACGGCCTGGCGATGACGCTCGATTTAACGGTCGAAGGGCGTCACGTGCACGTCGTCCATGCCAGCCCGCCAGGATCCCTGATGGAGGGCATCCGCCTGCTCGACGAAA
>QNFN01000234.1 GCA_003645555.1 Gammaproteobacteria bacterium
CGACGATCCGCGTATTCGCCAGGTGGTCGGAGATTTCACCGATCCCGCACTGACAGAACTTGCGTTCGACGCTGACACCGATGCCGTGTTCCATCTCGCGGCCGTGGTCAGCGGCCAGGCGGAGGCGGAGTTTGATGTCGGTATGCGCGTCAATCTCGACGGTTCTCGCCAACTACTCGAGCGTTGCCGTGACCTCGGCCACCGTCCGCGAGTGATCTTCACCAGTTCGGTGGCAGTCTACGGTGGTGACCTGCCGGCCACCGTTCCCGACGATCTGGCCCTGACTCCACGCTCTTCCTACGGTACGCAGAAGGCGATGGCCGAACTGCTGCTCGGCGAGTATCACCGGCGCGGTTTCGTCGACGGCCGGGTGCTGCGGTTACCGACCGTCAGCGTGCGCCCGGGGCGACCCAATCGGGCGGCGTCATCGTTCGCCAGCGGCATCATCCGTGAACCGCTCAATGGCCTCGAGGCGGTCTGCCCGGTCGCTGCGGATACACGTCTCTGGTTGATGTCACCACGAAGGGCGGTCGACTGCCTGGTCCACGGTCACGAGGTGGCGAGCGAGGCACTCGGGGAGAACCGTGCGGTCAACCTGCCCGGTGTGACCGTCACCGCGGGGGAGATGGTACAGAGACTGGAAGAGGTGGCCGGGGCCGGGGTGGCGGCCAGGGTGCGCTGGGAGCGCGACCCGGAGGTCGAGCGTATCGTCGGCAGCTGGCCCGGGGCCTGGGACGTGTCGCGTGCGCAGGCGCTCGGCTTCGCCGGTGACGCCGATTTCACCGGCATCGTCCGTGCCTACATCGAGGATGACCTGCCAGCGAAATCGGCCGGTTGAAACAGCCGACACCGGGTTGGTCAGAGGGCCTCCCCGGTGCCGGAGCAGTAGCCTCAGTCGGCTGAAGGTGAAGCGTCCATTTTGGGTTTCAGGTGGGCAGCAAGCAACTCGGTCACACCCTCGATCACCACCGGCATCTCATAGTGCTCCAGCGCTTCTTCCATGACGATGCGACAGTTGGCGCAGGCGGTGACCATGGTCTCGACACCGACCGCCTCGATCTGGCGCTTCTTGGCCTTGAACACTGTGGTGCGCAGGTCGTGCGCCTCTTCGTTGGCACTCAGTCCGCCGCCACCACCGCAGCACCAGTTCATCTTGCCGTGGTCGGGCATCTCCTCGAAGTTGGGAGCGACCATGTTCAGCAGGTTGCGCGGCTCCTGCTCGACACCGCCGCGGCGGACGATCTGGCACGGGTCATGGAAGGTCAGGCGGCGCTCGTCGATCCCCTCGGTCTGCAGCCGGCCCTGCTGGCGCAGCTGGTCGAGCAGTTCGAGGATATGCACCACCTCGAACTCGTACGGCCGGCCGATCAGGTTTGGACCGTCCCAGCGGATCGCGGTGTAGGCATGGCCACACTCGGGGCTGATGACGTACTTGACGCCGAGCCCTTCGGCCGCATCGACCACGCGGCTGACCAGTTCCTTGGCAATCTCCGAGCTGCCGATCTGGATGCCACTGTTGGTCGCCTCGAAGGCCTTGCTTGAGAGAGTCCAGGTGACGCCCGCGGCGTCGAAAATGCGGGTCAGCGCCTCGATGTACTCGGGGAAGTTGATCACCTCCATCGACGACAACAGCGCCATGTAGTCGACACCCTCGCGGTCGACCGGGACGGTCAGGCCGGTGGCCTTTTCGACGTGCTTGATCTGGGCCGCCAGCGCCTTGAAGGTCAGTCCCATCGGGCTGCCGATCTCGAGCGCCCTGGTCGACGCGGCCTGCAGTCCCTTCGGGGTGTAGCCGGCGGCGGAGAACGCCTCGCGCTGCTTGCGGATCATGTAGGTGATGTCATTGCCGACCGGGCAGACCATGGAGCAGCGTCCGCACAGCGTGCAGCTGTCGTAGGTCATCTCCTGCCATTCGGCGAAATCGGCCTCGCTCAGGTCGCGACCGAAACCGAGCGCCTTGCCGATCTTGCCGGCGACGGTCTGCTCGCGCTGCCACAGGCGGCGCATCGGTTCGACCTTGTAGATCGGCGTGTAACGGGGGTCGCCGGTCTCGGTGTAGAACAGGCACGCTTCGGCACACAGGCCGCAGCCGACGCAGCTTGAGAGGTAGGACGCAATCTTGGCGTCGATCTGGTTGCGCAGCACCTCGATGCCGCGCTGGTAGTCGTGTTCCGTGACGACCTTGGCCATGTTCCGGCTCCTTCCGTTGATTGCGCCAGGCCTCAGGCCTGCACGCCCTTGCGTCCCATCACCGCCCCGGTATAGCCACGGCTGAGCACGAAGGTGAAGGCGTGCATCAGTCGGCTGAAGGGGAAGTAGATCATCAGCAGGCACACGGTCAGCATGTGGATCGCGCGCAGGCTGTCGTGACTCAGCAGCAGGGCCATGCAGCCGGTGAACATCACCACGAAGGTGAGGATTGCGGCGGCATGGTCGTCGAAGGTCGAGATCTGGCGCATTACCGGGTGCATCACCCGACGCAACCAAAGCAGCACCAGCCCGGCAAAGGCGAGGTCGGCGGCGACGATGAACAGCCAGTGAGGTGCCGGCGCCCAGCCGAAGCCGAGGATGCGCTCCTCGATGAATATCACGTGCGGCGCGGCGAAGATCAGCAACACGAACAGGCCGATGTGGAACATGTACCCGGCGATGAGATGGAACACCGCGCCACTGGAGAAACCTTTGGCAGTCCACGAGCGGGTGACGATGGTGCGTAGCGCACCGGCGGTACCTTCAGTACGCGGGGTGGCCAGGTCGGGTTTGACCCCACGTGCCAGGATCTCGTAGAAGCGGATGGCAATGCCGACCAGGAAGATCACGACCGCGGCGTACCAGAGCGGCCCTTCGACAAAATCCAGAAACATCGCTCAGCCCTCCGTGGTTGGGACGTTCGGCTGGCCGAACCCCTTGAAGTCGACATCATCGTGGCGCTTGACCTCCTCGAGGGCATTGGGCTCCACGTCGACCATGCCAGCCTTCTCCATCTCGGCGTACCAGAGGTTGTGGTGCTCTTGCGCCCATTTGGCGTCCACGTAACCGGAGGTCATTGACTCGACTGCACCCTCCATGCCGAGGGTGCCGATGTAGATGTGGCCAAGTGAGGCGGCGATGAAGACCATCGCGACCACACTGTGGACGACATGGGACAGAGCCATCAACTCGCGTGTCTGGCCGAAGATGGGGAAGTCGAGCGCCAGGCCCGAGACGGAAATGGCGAGCCCGAACAGCACCGTCATCCAGAACCAGCTCTTCTGGCCGCCGTTGTAGTAGCCGGAGTCGGCGGCATGACCGCCGAACAGGCCGCCGGCCTTGAGGAACCATTTGAAATCGATGGCGAGGAAGCCGTTGCCGCGGCCGAACATGACGATGATGGCGATGAGTGCGAACGGGAAGATCGGCCCGACCAGGTTGTGCACCTCTTTGCATGCTGACGCGGTGATGGCAAAACCTTCGGGACCGAGCAGCGGAATCAGCACGTAACGGCCGTAGAGCAGCACCAGGCCGGTGATGCCGAGAACGACGAACAGTCCCGCCGCGAACCAGTGGATGACACGCTGGTTGGTGGCGAAGCGCGGTACCAGCTTGCCGGAGCGGCCACCCTCGATGCGGATACGGCCGCGGTACAAGAAGAAGGCGGTGATCAGGCCGAGGGTACCAAGAAGCAACCAACCGCCGTAGGGGACCAGTGTGTTTTCACGGAAGTGGCGCCACTCGTCGCCACGGACATTGATCAGTACGGCGCTGTCGATACCCTGTACCTGGGTGCGAAAGTTCTCGGGCTGGGTCGGTCGGCGTGCCTCACGCCAGAGGTCTGAGCTCGAGTTGCGCAGCTGCGACTCGGCGGTCACCAGGCCGTAGGGAACCAGGGGCACGATCAGGACGAAGGCGAGCAGAGCCAGTGCCCAGCGCAGCCCACGTCGGTAACGCAGGCGTTTCTGTTCCATAGGGGTGAGACTCACGGCAGCACTCCTCCTTGTGCGGGTGCGGCCGCGTGATGAC
>QNFN01000235.1 GCA_003645555.1 Gammaproteobacteria bacterium
GAGGGGCGCCCTGAGTGGCAGCGTGACCGCTTTCGCCGCCACATCGCCGCCGCGCGCCTGGCACGCAAGCCATTGATTGTTCACAGCCGGGACGCCTTCAATGACACCGTGCGCATTCTTGGTGACGAAGGGGCTGCTGATGCCGGAGGCGTCATGCACTGTTTCACAGGCAACTGGATCCAGGCGCGCAAGGTGCTCGATTTAGGCTTCGACGTCTCGTTCTCAGGAATTGTCACCTTCAACAGCGCACGGGATATTCGCGAGGCCGCGACCCAGGTGCCGCTTGATCGCCTGTTGATCGAGACCGACTCGCCTTACCTGGCCCCGGTGCCGCACCGTGGGCGCAGCAACCAGCCCGGTTATGTGCGCCACGTGGCCGAGTGCATCGCCAAGCTGCGCGGTATCTCGGTCGAGGAGGTCGCGGAGGCGACAACGGCCAATTTCCAGCGCCGCTTCGGCCTCAGCCTTACACTTGACAGTGTCGGGGTGATAACGTAAATTTCCCGCCTTTCCGGGGCTATAGCTCAGCTGGGAGAGCGCTTGCATGGCATGCAAGAGGTCGGCGGTTCGATCCCGCCTAGCTCCACCAAACAAGATAGGCCGGCACGGCAGATTGCCGGGTTACCGATAGAAAACGTCCCCATCGTCTAGTTGGCCTAGGACACTGGCCTCTCACGCCGGCAACAGGGGTTCGAATCCCCTTGGGGACGCCAACAAATTCAAGCGGTTAGGAGAAATCCTGACCGCTTTTTTGTTGTCTTCGGGTTCTGTACCTGGACCGGGTCGGTGGCACTGTTGCAGGCGACTGCCGTAAACAGTCATCGGCATGCACACGCTTTCACCGGGGTTGCCTAAAGGGCTAGACGCGCGCGCAGACCCAGCACCCAGATGGAATCCTCGGCCGGGTTCAGTGCCGGATTATTCAGGTACTCGATGCTCGGTGTGATCGCCAGTTGCTGGGTCAGGTGGAAACGGTAGAAAGCCTCTATCGTGATCTGGTCATCCAGGCCGGGCGCAAACGTGGACTCGTTGGGCTCGCCCCAGTTCAGGCCGATCCCTAACAGGTGGCTGCCTGGATCGGCTTGGTACATCACCCCGGCACTCACCGATTTCTGTAGCAAGCTGCCGCCGTCGTCGGCGTAGCCGCCGCGCAGGAACGGCATCCATTGATCCTCAATGTGCCGTATGAATGAGAACGCGACCCCCCAGCCCTGGATCGCCCCGGCCTGTACGCTGTCATCGACGTGCCAGAAGGTGACGTGGGTATTGTCCTGGTAGATACGCGCCTGGCTCGGTACCCAACCGACCTCGACGGTCTTGAAGTGCTCGCTGTCACCGAAGAAGCGGTCGAAGCTGTCATCGAACGGGTCGGTCGGATCGGCGTAGGCGTTGGTGATGCCGCCGATGGCGTACCAGTTCTCCCCGAACATGCTTGCGGCGGCGAGTCCCAGGGTGGCGTCGTTGGGCAGGAACATGCTCGCCGAGCCGGTGCTGAAAGCAAGGTTGGCAAAGCCGGTCCACGGCGAACCGCCGATGAAGATGTCGGTGTAATCGGTGGCGTCGAGGTAGCCCCCGAACACCGTCGCCCGCCCCTCGTTGAAGCGTTGCCGCCAGTAGAGGTTGGTCCAGCGGGTACCCTGATCGCTCCATGGGGCCTCGATCAGACCGACGTACCCCAACTCGCCGAGGCCGAAACCGCTGGGGGCCACGCTGCCGTAAGCATGTCGGTGTTCGACCTTCCAAACCAGGGCGCCAGAGTTCTTCCCGCCCCGCCCAGCCAAATCCCAGGAGCCGAAGAAGCGCAGCATGCCACCGGAGGCGTCATCCTCGCCGAGACTGTCGCTGGCACCGAGGTAGAGCGCGGAGTAGTCGAGACCGAACGAGATGCCGGTCTCCTCTGCCAGGCCAGCCTTCCACTCGAACCATGGGTCGAGCAACCGCTCTTTGATGAAAGCCGTAACCGGCTGCGCATCGTCGGCAAGCAGGTTCTCCGTAGCATTCGGGCTACCGAACTCAACCTCCCGGCTCTCCTCAGCCCGGGTCACGGAGTATGGCAATGCGGCCAGTGCAACGATGGCAAGTACCATCGTTGCAGGTGGCCGCTTGGGGTGGGTGGGTGCGATGCGACGCATCAGCAACGCCATTTATACTCGGACTCTACAGCGTATTTTTGTAGATCACGCCACCCTTCATGATCAGGCGGATGGTCTCGATGGGCTTCCACTCAGGGTCGGCATCAAACCACTTGTCTGTTCCGCCGATCACGCGGACGTCCTCCAGTGGATTGCCATCGACCAGCAGGATGTCCGCGTACGCACCCTCTTTGATGACACCAAGCTTTCCGTCCTGATAGGGATTGCGAGGGCCGGACATGGCCAGCATCTCGCCAGCCGTAGACGTCATTTGCTTGAGCACCTCGAAATTGCTATCGAAGGTTTGCGTGCGCCACCAGATCTCGTATCGACGCGCTCGCTCGGCATCGGCAAATTCACCTACGTAATCGGACGCAAAGACAACTTTAACATTGTGTTTCAATAAGTTGCGTCCAAAATCTTTAAACTTTTTGCCAAGCGCCTTAACCAAGGGGATCTTGTCCTTTGCCATCAGGGGATTGCGAGCCAGATCGGGTGAAATGCCCCACATCTGTGGAACCACGAAGGCCCCTTCTGCGGCAATGCGTTGCATGGTCTTTTCTGAGATGAAGAAGCTGTGTTCAAACGATTTCACGCCGCAATCGAGCAGGCGGTTAACTGAGCGGTCATTGAAAGTATGAGCCGCGGCATAAGTACCCCAGTCGGCAGCGGCCTCGACGATGGCGCAAATTTCCTCCTTCGAGTACTGGGTGGTATCGATAGGATCGAAGCGGGACGCACCACCACCACCGGCCATGATCTTGATCTGCGTCGCGCCATTGCGCAGATTCAGGCGTGTGGCCTTGAGAACCTCGGGAACACCATCTGCAACCGTGCCGAAACCATAACGCTCAAAGTTAGATACATCGCCGGGAATGGCGGCGGAAAAACCAGCGTCGGCACGGTCCCTGAAATCTCCGTGGCCGGATGTCTGCGAGATAAAAGAGCCGGATGGGAACACTCGAGGACCGATGATTACGCCAGATTCGATGTTTCTCTGCAGTGCGAAGGCCGGTCCTCCCATGTCGCGTACGGCAGTGAAGCCATCCATCAGGAAGCGCTCCATTACGATCGTTGAACGGATGCCGAGGTCGTAGACGTCCATGTCACGTTCCATGGGACCGAAATTACCATTCAACATCACGTGGGCGTGGCCGTCGATCAGTCCCGGCATCAGAGTACGTCCGCCGCCTTCGATTACCGTGGCGCCATCAGCCGTGATCGGTTTGGTTGAGACAGTCTTGATCAGGTTCCCTTCGATCAGGACATCGGCATTCTCGATCCGCTTGTCGTGAAGGCCGTCAAAAATGTGGACGTTGGTGATCAGCGTCCGTTCGGCTGGAATGCCCGCCATCTCTGCAGCGGCAGCCTGGGTCGGTAACCAGGCGGAGACAGTCAGGAGACCTGCGATCAATGCATTGAACAATTTCATAGGTGATCCTTTTCGCCGATAAGTCGTTGTTAGACGGGGCGTCAGCATGCTCGAGGCCCGGATCCCCGCTGGTTGACGTCCTGCTATCGTAGAAATTAATAGCATATGATGTCGTTTAAAACCTTGCCGATTGCATCATGCAGATCAATAAGTGTAGGCGGGAATCTTGATACCCATGGCGGTGGACCTCGCCAATTGTTAGTACTGAAAGTAGCGGGAATTTATGCTGTCCGTACGACCAGTGCTGGATGGTGATCCCCGACAGGGTAGTGGATGGCTTGTGCTGGCGCCGGTTCCTCGACCAGGCCAGTCAGGTTTTCCTTTCCGGTGCCCGATTTCCAGTGAATGCCAGCAGCACCCACGCGCATGCTGCGGCCGCCAGTATGTGTTTCAGCGTATGCCCGCTGGCCATGCCGGTCGTTTCCATGATCA
>QNFN01000236.1 GCA_003645555.1 Gammaproteobacteria bacterium
GCTTCTGAAGTCCGGCGTGACGCCGAGAAACAGGCACATGCTGCGGAGCGCAGCAAGGAGGCGAGAGCCGCCACCCATTACTGGGCGGTGGCTGCCGAGGCCGCGGCCGCCGCAGAGGAGACCGGGGCACGGGTCGCCGCCCTCGAGGCCGGCCTGCCGGCGCAGGAGCAACCACCCGGCGAGTCCCTTTTCGCCTTGACTCCGGAAGACCTGTGGGCGGCCTCCCGCACCCATGGCGCAATCCTGGGCAACCGGGCGCAACTGCTGGTCGGGCAGGACGCGGCCTGGTTCGAGCTGGCCACCGGCCGCGCCACCAAGGATCCACTCGCCGCGCGCGCGCTGTTCGCCACCCTGGCACGGATTGCTCGTGACCCGGCCCTGCGCCAGACAAGTCACGTCGCCTTTGCCGCTTCGCTGGCAGACGCCCCACGCGGAGTGCTGCTGCTCAAGCGGCTCT
Source organism: Gammaproteobacteria bacterium (assembly GCA_003645555.1). Taxonomy (GTDB): domain Bacteria; phylum Pseudomonadota; class Gammaproteobacteria; order QNFN01; family QNFN01; genus QNFN01. Next base: position 458 of record QNFN01000236.1, read on the forward strand.
ACCTCGACAGCGATCCGGGCCTGCCTGCAAATAATGTCCCAATCCAGCTGCGCCAGCGGCTTGCCGACGAAGCCCTGGCCGCCGGCGACGTGGCCACCGGAGCCCGCCTGCTCACTGGCCTCGACGGACCGCCACCGGGCTCGGACGCCTTCACCTGGCGGTTACAGCGCGCGGTGGTCCTGGTTCGTGCCGGTGATCCAAAGCGCGGCGGAGCGGAACTGGTCCAACTGGTGACGACACAACCCGAGCGCTCAGCAGCGGAACTGACCGTGCTGCTGCCGGCCATCTCCACGCTGCAGGAGGCTGGCGGCCACGCACCGGCAGCCGAGGTACTGGCGCTGCTGCTGCCCGCACCACAGGACGACAACGAACAGCACCGCACCCTGCTGCTCGCCCTCGCCGACAGCCAACGCGCCCTGGACCACCCCGCGATCGCAGCACGCTTCTATCTTCGGGGCGCCTTCCTCCCCGGCACCAAGCCCGGGGATACCCGTGCTCGGGAAGCGCGTCGCCTGGCGAGCGTGGCTCTGGTTGATGCCGGCTACACCACCGACGCACGCAACCTGTTGCAAGAACTGATCGTCGATGCCAAGGGCACGGAACGCAAAGCCCTGAAGCAAGAACTCCAACGGCTGCAGGGTCGCGACTGACGTGCCCCAGGCGGCCAAGCCACAACCGTTCGACGCTGTCGTCACCACGCCGATCGGGCCGCTCGGAATTATGCTCAACGATGAGGCGATCGGCCGGATCACCTTCCTGCCACCACGGCGGCGTCCGCAGGCCCCGACCCACCCACTGGCACGTGAAGCGGCCACGCAGCTCACCCGTTATTTTGCTGATGCCGGTTTTTGTTTCGATCTGCCCCTGGTCGAGCACGGCACCCCGTTCCAGCGCCGTGTCTGGGTGGCACTGCGGGCGATCCCACGCGGCGAAACGCGCAGCTACGGGGCACTTGCGGCCACACTCGCCTCGGGACCACGGGCGATCGGTGGGGCCTGCCGAGCAAACCCACTGGTGATCGTCACCCCGTGTCACCGCGTGATCGCGGCCCACGGTAGCCTGGGCGGCTTCTCCGGTGCCGTCGAGGGCCGCCCGCTGGCGACCAAGCGCTGGCTGCTGGAACACGAGATGACGACGCCGTGACCGCCGACGGCGACCGTGCGCTGATCGAAGGTTTTCTCGACGCGCTGTGGATGGAGCGTGGCCTGAGCGAAAACACCCTGAGCGCCTACCGTGCCGATTTGTCCGGTTTCTCCACCTGGCTCAATGGACAAGATGAACACCTGGCGGAGGCCCGGCGCGAGCAGCTGCAAGCCTACCTCGCCGAACGCGTCGGCCAGGGCGCCCGCCCGCGCACCACCGCCCGCCTGCTGTCGTCGCTGCGTCGCTTTTACCGTCACCAGGTTCGCGAGGGGCGCCGTAACGACGACCCCAGTACACGCATCGATGCGCCGCGACTCGGTCGACCGCTGCCCAAGACACTGACCGAGGCCGAGGTCGAGGCGCTACTCGGCGCCCCCGACATCGATGCCACGCTCGGGTTGCGCGACCGGGCGATGCTGGAACTGCTCTACGCGACCGGCCTGCGGGTTTCGGAACTGGTCGGCCTGCGCGTCGAGCAGGTCAACCGCCAACACGGTGTCCTGCGCGTGGTGGGTAAAGGCAACAAGGAGCGCCTGGTACCGCTCGGCGAAGAAGCTATCGACTGGCTCGAGCGTTACCTTGCAGACGCACGCCAGGATCTTAACCGCGGCCATGCCGACCCCCACCTGTTCCTGACCACCCGGGGCGGCCCGATGACACGCCAGGCGTTCTGGCACCTGGTCCGCCGCCATGCCGCCACAGCCGGCATTACACGACCGCTGTCACCGCACACCCTGCGCCACGCCTTCGCCACCCACCTTCTGAACCATGGCGCTGACCTGCGCGTGGTCCAGCTGCTGCTTGGCCACAGTGACCTGTCGACGACCCAGATCTACACCCACGTTGCCCGTGAGCGCCTCAAGCAACTCCACGCCGAGCACCATCCGCGTGGCTGAGCCTGGAGCGATGGCGCCACAAGCATGTAATCAAATGCTGAAAATACGGTAATCCGACGGCGCTCAAACCTGGAGCAGGCTGCGCACTAAGGACCAGGCAATTAAGTCTATTTCATTGTTTTATCTGTATTTTTCACAAGCGCGAAGAAACGCCACAGGAATCCACTATGGCCTGTGGCAGGCTTGAATTTTTCACGATGGCAGTCCAGATTTAACCCATCCCGGACAGGCTTCGGGGCCCGCCACGGATGGCGGGATGCCGCGCCAGGGAAGGGGCGGCGAGGTGGCCGGCAGGTGCAACCTGCCAGCGCCTTGATGGCGGCAGGATGCCGCCGGACTCGCCAGGACGCGATCTGAATTACCGACTGCAAGGGAAGGCAGCTGGTGACGATCACAGGAAGTCAGGCGACCGCGGGCGGCCTTCGGGCCGCCCGTTTTTTTTGGTTCGTCAGTCCTGGTGGCTCGCAGCAGGGCGGCATGAATCACGATGCCGCATCACGACCGGGAGGTCGCTCCCACTGGTTGGTTCAGTCAGTGTGTCCGCATCACATGTGGGAGCGGCGTCCGCGCCGCGATTCTTCCCGGTGCGGCATCGCGACCAGGGGGTCGCTCCTACAATGACGGGGTGAAGCCGACGTTTTGCTGGTCAGAGTGACGTCTTTATGCCCTATGGGCGCCCGTCGCGATCGGCCTTTTCTTGTAAAACGAAACGGGCAAGATCACCGCCCCCGGAACTCTCCCGGGTCATGGCTCGGGCAGACATCCCACGCCCGGATCACGAAAATTCAGTCGTCGTCGACAATCCGCTTCAGTTCGTAGAGCGCCTCCAGCGCCTCGCGTGGCGCCAGGGCATCGGGATCGAGCAGCGCCAGGGCCCGGTGGATGCGATCATCTGCGGCCTCGAACAGCCCCATCTGCCGAGCCGCCGGTTCCGGCAAGGCCTCGATGTGGGCATGGCCGCGTGCTTCCAGTTCCGCCAGGCGCCGCCGGGCGGCCTCGATCACCGACCGTGGCACCCCGGCCAGGGCCGCGACCTGGAGGCCATAGCTCTGGTTGGCGGGTCCTTCGCGTACGGCGTGCAGAAAGACGATCCGTTCACCATGCTCGACCGCGTCGAGATGGACGTTGGCGACGGCATCGAGTTCCTCGGCCAAGGTGGTCAGTTCGAAGTAGTGGGTCGCAAACAGGGTGAAGGCACGCACGTCACGTGCCAGCCGCTCGGCACTGGCCCAAGCCAGCGACAAGCCGTCGAAGGTGCTGGTCCCGCGACCCACTTCGTCCATCAGCACCAGGGAACGGTCGGTGGCGTTGTTGAGGATGTTGGCCGTCTCGGTCATCTCGGCCATGAAAGTGGAGCGGCCGCCGGCGAGGGCGTCGGAGGCGCCGATGCGAGCGAAAATGCGATCCAGCGGGCCGCGCTCCGCGCGGTTCGCGGGGACAAGCCTTCCGCC
>QNFN01000237.1 GCA_003645555.1 Gammaproteobacteria bacterium
AGTCGCGCCGCCGGTGATGTCGTTGCGCAGCTCGTCGAGGGTGTAGCCGATCGCCAGCTTGGCCGCGACCTTGGCGATCGGGAAGCCGGTGGCCTTCGAGGCCAGCGCCGAGGAGCGCGACACCCGCGGGTTCATCTCGATGACGATCATGCGGCCGTCGTCGGGGTTGATGGCGAACTGCACGTTCGAGCCGCCGGTCTCGACGCCGATCTCGCGCAGCACCGCGATCGAGGCGTCGCGCAGGATCTGGTACTCCTTGTCGGTCAACGTCTGCGCCGGCGCGACGGTGATCGAGTCGCCGGTGTGCACTCCCATCGGATCGAGATTCTCGATCGAGCAGACGATGATGCAGTTGTCGTGCTTGTCGCGCACGACCTCCATCTCGAACTCTTTCCAGCCGAGCAGCGACTCCTCGATCAGTAGCTCGTTGGTCGGCGACAGGTCGAGGCCGCGTTCGCAGATCTCGACGAACTCCTCGCGATTGTAGGCGATACCGCTACCGCTGCCGCCGAGGGTGAACGACGGGCGGATGATGGTTGGGAAACCGATCTGGACCTGGACCTGGAGCGCCTCCTCGAGGCTGTGCGCCAGCGCCGAGCGCGCCGAGCCGAGGCCAATCGCCGTCATCGCCTCACGAAAGCGCTCGCGATCCTCGGCCTTGTCGATGGCATCGCGCGAGGCGCCGATCAGCTCGACGCCGAACTGTTCCAGCACCCCTTCACGGGCCAGGTCGAGGGCGCAGTTGAGCGCCGTCTGGCCACCCATGGTCGGCAGCAGGGCGTCGGGGCGCTCGGCCTCGATAATTCGCGCCACGGTCTGCCAGTCGACCGGCTCGATGTAGGTCGCATCGGCGGTCTCCGGGTCGGTCATGATGGTCGCCGGGTTCGAGTTGACCAGCACCACCCGGTAACCCTCTTCGCGCAAGGCCTTGCACGCCTGGGCGCCGGAGTAGTCGAACTCGCACGCCTGGCCGATGACGAGCGGGCCGGCGCCGATGATCAGGATGGTTTTGATGTCGGTCCGTTTCGGCATGGCGGTCAGCCCTCACCACGCCGCGCGCGGATGGCGGCGATGAAGCGGTCGAACAACGGCGCCACGTCGTGCGGCCCGGGACTCGCTTCAGGATGGCCCTGGAAACCGAATGCAGGCCGGTCGGCGTGCGCAATCCCCTGCAGGGTGCCGTCGAACAGCGAGCGGTGGGTCGGCTCCAGGTTGGCCGGCAGCGACGCCTCGTCGACGGCGAAACCGTGATTCTGGCTGCTGATCATCACCCGGCCGCCCGCCAGATCCTGGACCGGGTGGTTGGCGCCATGATGGCCGAACTTCATCTTGGTGGTACGCGCCCCGCTGGCCAACGCGAGCAGCTGGTGGCCGAGGCAGATGCCGAACAGCGGCACCCCGCTGGCCAGCAACTCGGCAATGGCGGTGATGGCGTAGCTGCACGGCTCCGGGTCACCAGGGCCGTTGGAGAGAAAGATACCATCGGGCTCGAGCGCCAGCACGTCGGCGGCCGGCGTCTCGGCAGGTACCACGGTCAGGTGGCAGCCGCGATCGACCAGCATGCGCAGAATGTTGCGCTTGACGCCGAAATCGTAGGCGACGACGTGGTACGGCAGTTCGGTGCTCTCCGCTGGCAGCCCCTCATCCAGGCTCCAGGTACCCTGTCGCCAGGTGTAGCGCTCCGGTGTCGTCACCTCGCGGGCCAGGTCCATGCCCTGCAGTCCGGGAAACTCCCGGGCCGCGGCGACGGCGGCTTCCTCGGAGAGTTCCTCGCCAGCCACCAGGCAGCCCGCCTGCGCCCCTTTCTCGCGCAGGATCCGGGTCAGGCGCCGGGTATCGATACCAGCGATACCGACCACGCCCTGGGCCGCGAGATAGTCCTCGAGGCGCTGTTCGCAACGCCAGCTGCTCGGCAGCAGTGGCAGGTCACGGATGACCAGCCCGGCGCACATGACACCAGACGACTCCTCGTCCGCGGCGTTGATGCCGGTATTACCGATATGCGGGTAGGTCAGGGTAACGATCTGCCGGCGGTAAGAGGGATCGGTAAGGATCTCCTGATAGCCAGACATGGCGGTATTGAACACCACTTCCCCAACGGACTGCCCGACGGCACCAATGGACTCGCCGTGGAACAGGCTGCCGTCTTCAAGGGCGAGCAGCGCGAGGGCTTTCAAGGCGGCCTCCTGGGCGTACATACAAAGCGGGAGAGGCCATGCAGCCACTCCCGCTTCGGAAATTAGGTCACCGTGGACCGGCGCGGATCGGGCGTTATTCTAGCCAAGCCGCCGCGGGGTGTCCACGCGGACGAGGCCCGAAAAACCGGGCCCGATTCCATAATTGACATGATGTTTGTGTCGCAAGCCATTGAATCATAGCGTAGGGCAGCGCCCGCCTGGCCGGGACGCTTGGCGACGAATCAACGCAGACCGAGCACGTCCTGCATATCGAACAGCCCCCGTTCCTTGCCGGCCAGCCAGTTGGCCGCGCGCACGGCCCCTTGGGCGAAGGTCATCCGGCTCGATGCACGATGGGTGATCTCGACCCGCTCACCGGTCGCGGCGTAAAGCACGGTGTGCTCGCCGACGATGTCGCCAGCGCGGATGGTCTCGAAACCGATGGTGGCCCGATCGCGTGGACCGGTGTAACCCTCACGGCCGTAGACCGCGCACTCGGCCAGGTCCCGACCGAGCGCGCCGGCGATCACCTCACCCAGGCGCAACGCGGTGCCCGACGGGGCATCGACCTTGTTGCGGTGATGGGCCTCGATGATCTCGATGTCGACGCTGTCACCAAGCACCCTGGCAGCGATCTCGGCCAGCTTGAAGGTGAGATTGACGCCGACACTCATGTTCGGTGCGAAAACGATGGCAATATCTGCCGCCGCCGCCGCAATCGTTTCTTTCTGTGCCGCATCGAGCCCGGTGGTGCCGATCACCAGCTGTCGCCCATGCTCCCGACAGTGGGCCAGCGACGCCATGGTGGCCGCCGGGACCGTGAAATCGATCAGGACCTCGAATGCATCACCGAGAGCCTCAAGGCCACCGCCAATCGGCACCCCGAGGCACCCAAGCCCGGCCATCTCGCCGGCGTCGATGCCGACCAGACCGCTGTCCGACCTGTCGACCGCTACCCTCAATTCAGCCGTGGCATCATCCCGGCACGCTTCGATCAGCGCCCGCCCCATGCGCCCGCCAGCGCCATTGATCGCGATTTTGGTCATTGTCTCCCCCCGTGTCGGCCAATAGCAGGCCGGATCAGAGCTTCATGCCATCGAAGAAGCTGCGCACGCCGTCGAGCCACGAGTTCTGCTTCGGGCTGTGATGACTGCCACTGCGCTCCATGGTCGCATCAAAATCACGCAGCAGATGTTTCTGCTCCTCGTTCAGGTTGACCGGGGTCTCGACCGCGACCCGGCACAGCAGGTCACCGGTGGCTCCGCCACGGACCGGGCGCACCCCCTTGGCGCGCAGCCTGAACACCTTGCCTGACTGGGTTTCAGGTGGAATCTTCAGCATCACACGGCCCTCGAGTGTCGGCACCGCGAGTTCGCCGCCAAGGACCGCCGTAACGAAACCGATCGGGACCTCACAGAACAGGTCGTTGCCCTCGCGGCTGAAGATTGCATGCTCCTTGACCCGAATCTGGACGTAAAGGTCTCCCGGCGGACCACTCTTCTCGCCAGCTTCGCCCTCGCCGGCAAGACGGATGCGGTCGCCATTGTCGACCCCGGCCGGGATCTTGACCGACAGCGTTCGCGACTCCTCGACACGTCCCTGGCCTCGGCACTTGGGGCACGGGTCGCTGATCGTCACCCCTGCGCCATGGCAGCGCGGGCAGGCCTGCTGGATCGAGAAAAAACCCTGCTGCATGCGTACCTGGCCAACGCCGCCGCAGGTATCACACTTGGTTGGCTGGCTACCCTTGCGGGCCCCGCTG
>QNFN01000238.1 GCA_003645555.1 Gammaproteobacteria bacterium
CGCGATCAGGCCGGCCACATGGGCCATATCGACCAGCAGAAAAGCGCCCACCTCGTCAGCGATAGCGCGGAAGCGCTGCCAGTCAACCACCCGTGAGTAGGCCGAGAAACCGGCCACGATCATCTTCGGTCGGTGTTCACGTGCCAACGCCTCGACCTGCCCATAATCGATTTCGCCGGTGGCCGGATCGAGGCCGTACTGCACGGCGTTATAGAGCTTGCCGGAACAATTTGGCTTGGCGCCGTGGGTCAGGTGGCCTCCGTCGGCCAGGCTCATACCAAGCACGGTGTCGCCCGGCTGGCACAGGGCCATGTAGACCGCGGCATTAGCCTGCGAGCCGGAGTGCGGCTGGACGTTGGCGTAGTCAGCGCCAAACAGCGCCTTGACCCGTTCGATGGCCAGCGCCTCGGCAACATCGACATGCTCGCAGCCACCGTAGTAGCGTTTGCCCGGGTAGCCCTCGGCATACTTGTTGGTCAACACCGACCCCTGCGCCTCGAGCACGCGCGGGCTGGCGTAGTTCTCCGAGGCAATCAGCTCGACGTGCTCTTCCTGGCGCCGCCGTTCGTCCTGAATCGCGGCCTGCAACTCATCGTCGAAGCCGGTGATCTGCATCTCTTTGGCAAACATCCGCAGCCCCTCTGTAGGCGGTGAAGGAAAGGATCGAATTCTACCCCAGGGCCGGCCCCAACGCCCGGGATCAATCGGATAGGCTCGAGGCCTCTTTGCGGCCCCAACGGTAGATCGCCTCGACGTGATTGCCACTCCCGCTGTACTCGAGCCGATCACAGATCGATTTCAACAGTGGGATACCGCGGCCAAAGAAGCTGACGTTCTGCTGCAGCGGCGCAAACACCTGGGCATGGTCAAAGCCGGCGCCGTCGTCCTCGACGGTGAAGTGCAGCAGGCCACCCTGGCCATCGGGGCTATGCTGAAGCTCCAGGCGAACGCTTCCGTGATCAAGCTCGGCCAACCGCTGTTTGCGCAGTTCGTAGTAGCGAACGAACCCGTCCGGGGTCTGCTTCATCGATGAGTCGAGACGCAGCAGGCCGTGATCGAGGGCATTGCTGAACAGTTCCATCAACACCGCATAGAGCTGCTCGCGGTGTTCCTGCAGTCCCTGCAGGTCCATCATCAAATGCATCACCAGCGGCAGCGGATCAATGCTGCGCAGCGTCTCTGGTACCAGTTCAATGACCAACGACCAGCGCATCGGCGCACGCGGCCTGAAGGCTCGCGGTACCTCGGTGGTGCGCGTGGTCGCCCAGCCGGGATCGCAGGTGATCTCGATCAGCGACAGGTCATCGCCCAGCGACAGACCACCGACGAAGTCACCGAGCGCCCGCAGCAGGTCGTCGAACAGGGCATCGGCCTGCGGCTCACCGGCCAGGGTCGCGGTCAGCCGCTCGATGCCGAACATCTGCCCCGACGCGTCACGCGCCTCGATGAAGCCGTCGGAGAAGGCGAAAACGCGGTCGCCCGCCTCGATCTCGACCACACGCACACCGCGATCAAGCTGGTCGTTCTCGATGACGCCAAGCGGCAGGTGGTCTGATGGCAGGGCATCGACATGGCCATTACGGCGCCGGATCAGCACGTCAGGGTTGCCCCCGTTCCAGATCGTCAGCTTGCTGTGGGTGGCGTCGAGTTCGAGCAGGGCCGCGGCGAAGAAAACGTCGGTCGGCAGAATCACCCGCAACTTGTCATTGATGGTGGCGAGGATGTCGCGAATCGAAAAACCCTTGTCGGTCATACCGTAGAAGATATCGGCCACCGGCACCGTACCGATGGCGGCACTCAGGCCGTGCCCGGTGAAATCGCCGAGAATGACGTGCAGCCCACCCGACGGTTTCCGCGCGGCGAGCAGCATGTCACCGTTGAAAATCGCCATCGGCGAGAGCATGTACTTGATCTGGGGTGCGTCGAGATTGCCGCTGTGGACGATTTTCGCCAGCACCTTCTCCGCCACCTGGTGCTCCTGCATCAGCCGGCGCTGGTGGCCAGCCAGTTCGTCGCGCTGCCGGCGCAGGGTGACGTGCAGACGCCGCACCCGCTCGAGGGCATCGATCTTGGCCTTGAGAATAATCCGGCTGTAGGGCTTGGTCAGGAAGTCGTCGCCACCGACGGCGACACAGCGTGCCAGCGCCGCCTCATCGCTGAGCGCGGTGAGGAAGATCACCGGGACGAAGCTGTCACCCGCCAGGTCCTTGATCTGCCGGGTCGCCTCGTAACCGTCAAGGACCGGCATCATGATATCCATCAAGACCAGGTCCGGCTGCCAGGCATCGAACTTTTCCACCGCCTCGCGACCGTTTTCTGCAACCTCGACGGCGTACCCTTCCTTGGCAAGAATTGCTTTTAGAATCAATCTGTTGACGTGATCGTCGTCGGCAATCAGGACGCGCGTCGTACCGCCGGGAATCGGCTTGGTGGAGAGAGGTTGTGCGTTGTTACCGTCGGCCATCCGTTGCCGCTCCGGCCGGCGGTCCGCCGGCACGCGACCCGGCCGCTCAGGCGACCTTGAAAAGCTTGTGGAAGTTGGAAATGGTCAGGATCTTATTGATCGCCGGGCTGCAGTTGACGATGGCAATATCGGCACGGTCGCCACCGGCACGTTCGCGCAGTAGCAGCAACATGCCGAGTGCCGAGCTGTCCATGTACTCCGCCTGGGCGAGGTCGATAACGTAGCGGGCATCCTCCTCCTCGGCGTGCTCAAAGGCCTGGCGGAACTCCTGATGCAGGTCGAAATCGAAGCGCCCACTGATCGTGATGGTCACAATCCGGCCGTCGTCCGAACGCTGAATGGTCAGTGGCATGAAACGCCCCTTCTGCCTGTCACCCGGCACACTGGCGAGGTGCCGATTGCTGTTGTTCTAAAATCATCCGCCCGTTACGGCACTGCCAATCACGAGCGTCGGGATTGTTCCAGTTTCGCGGCGGGAATTCAATCCGCCACTTCCGTCCATCGGCATGGCGCTGCTGACGGCAATCCCTATAATAGCCGACTTCCCCCTGCCGGACCCCCGCCACGATGGCCCAGTATATCTTCACCATGAACCGGGTCGGCAAAATCGTGCCGCCCAAGCGGCATATTCTCACCGACATTTCCCTCTCGTTCTTTCCCGGCGCCAAGATCGGCGTACTCGGACTCAACGGCAGCGGCAAATCGACCCTGCTGAGGATCATGGCCGGAATCGACACCGAGATCGAGGGCGAGGCCCAACCGCAGGCCGGCATCCGGGTCGGCTTCCTGCCGCAGGAACCGCAACTCGACCCGGCCAAGGACGTCCGTGGCAACGTCGAAGAGGCGGTAGCCCCGGTCAAGGAGGCACTGGCCCGCCTCGACGAAATCTACGCCGCCTACGCCGAACCCGATGCCGACTTCGACAAGCTCGCCGCCGAGCAGGCCCGGCTCGAGGCCGTGTTACAGACTGGTGACGGCCATGAACTCGAGCGCCACCTCGAAATTGCCGCCGATGCCCTGCGTCTGCCACCGTGGGATGCCGACGTCACCACGCTCTCGGGCGGCGAACGACGCCGTGTCGCCCTCTGCCAGCTGCTGCTGAGCAAACCCGACATGCTGTTGCTCGACGAGCCGACCAACCATCTCGATGCCGAATCGGTCGCCTGGCTCGAGCGTTTCCTCGCCGAGTACACGGGCACCGTCGTAGCGGTCACCCATGACCGCTACTTTCTCGACAATGTCGCCGGCTGGATTCTCGAACTCGATCGCGGCCGCGGCATCCCATGGCAGGGCAACTACTCCTCGTGGCTGGAGCAGAAGGAGCAGCGCCTCGGCCAGGAGGCCCGCGAGGAAGCCGCACATCAACGCTCCATCAAGCACGAGCTCGAATGGGTACGCAGCAACCCGAAAGGGCGCCACGCCAAGAGCAAGGCGCGCCTGGCCCGTTTC
>QNFN01000239.1 GCA_003645555.1 Gammaproteobacteria bacterium
CCGCGAACGACGACCGGCAACGGGAACTTATTCCCCATTACGGGGTCTCTATTGTGAACGCTCGCAACGGCGTTTACCCGCTATCTCCCTCCCTGATGCGGGTGTATCCACCGGCCTCCCCAGTCGGTGGGTGGGAAACTGCCCCGGCGAGGCCCCTCTTGCCGGGGCTTTTTTTATATTCACCAGGTCAGTCTGGCCAGAATACGGTCCGGCAGTTCTCGCAGGAGCGGCGCCTTTATGCCCTACGGGTACCCGTCGCGAAAGGGCCCACGCTAACCCGACCGTCCATCGGGCCGAGTGCGACCCTCCTACATGCACCAACCCTGTAGGAGCGGCGCCCCCGCCGCGATTACGCCCCAGCAAGCCATGAGGACGCGGCCTGATCAAACCGGCCAGTGGGAACAAGTGTAGACAGAGGCGTGAGGGGCTAAACGAGCGTCAGGAGCTCTCGTCGACGAGCTTGGCCCGAAAGCGCTCGACCACGGCCGGCTGGTCCTGGTAGGGATCGAGCTGGTCGCCCATCGCGGCGAGCAGCACCAGCAGCCGCTCGTCTGGCGCCGGGTGGGTCTTCTGCATCAGGACCAGGGTCGAATCGTCCGGGTTGACGCCGTCGAGGCGCTGCAGCACCGCGGCCAGCGCGTAGGGGTCGTAGCCGGCACGGGCCAGGATCACCACGCCGACCAGGTCGGCGTCGAGCTCGTCCTCGCGGCTCAGCCCCTTGGTATACAGGTCGCTGCCTGCGTCGATCAGGAAGTTCCACTCGGCGCTGTTCTCGTCCTGGTCCGCCGCCATCGACATGACGTTGGTCAGGATGTTGGACGGCGCCTCTTGCTGGATCGCGATGAGGTGGTGCTTCCTGATGACGTGACCGATCTCGTGGGCGATCACCGCGGCAAGTTCCGCCTCGCTCTGCAGGCGGCCGAGCAGGCCGGCGGTGATGAAGACGAAACCGCCCGGCGCGGCGAAGGCGTTGATGTCGTTGGTGTCGAGGATGCCGAAGCGCCAGGCCAGCCCGGATCGGTCGGTCTGCAGCGCAAGCCACTGGCCGAGATCATTGACGTATTTCTGCATCCCGGGGTTGTCGAGCAGCGGCGCGGCGCCGAGCAGCTTGGAGCTCATGTCCTCGCCGATCTGGCGCTCGCGCTCCTCGTCGATCTCACCCATGTTGCTGGCCTGCTTGGCGATGTCGACCAGCTTGCCGAGATCAAGGCTGAAGGCCTGCGCCAGGCCGCTTCCCACCAGCAGGCCAAGCGCCAGAAAGAGCGTGTGTGTCAGGCGGCGCATGGCTCAATCGCCCCCCATGAAGGGGATGTCCGGATCGCAGCCGTCCCCGTAGCAGGCGTCCTCTTTGGCCTTCGCCTTGCTCGCCTCGACCTCGCTCGCGCTCCGGGTGCTGCGCGTCTGCTCGAGGAGCGTCGCGTCGGCCTCGGCGGCCGGTTCTAGGAATGCGACACTGACCGGTTCGAGGTTGGTCGCGGCGGCGAAGGCGCGGCCGGCATCGGCCGAGCTTGCCTGGGCCTCGAGCTTCTCGATCTGGGCCTCGCTCGGTGAGGCGGAGTCGATGTCGCTGCCGTCAAGGCCGCGCACACCGGTGGTGGTGCCCGAAGACGCCGCTCCCGCGTAGGTCCCGGTCCGCATCGAATTGAGCAGCAAGTCGACGCCGCTGTCGGACTCGCGCTGCAGGGTGCTCGGGAAGCGCAACGAGGCGAGTCGCAGCCAGCCGGCACCGGCCTCGGACTCAACCCGGTACCAGCCGCCCTTACGCTCGAACACGGTGATCTCGGATTCGGCCGGGAGGGTGGCCACGGAGACGGCATTGCCGGCCGGGTCACCGCGCAGATCCGTTTCGTGCACGGTCAGCGCCGGGCGGGCGGCGGCATAGAGCAGCGTGGCGACCAGCGCGAGGGGAAGCCAAACCACGATCCGGTGCCATTTGGTCATCATCAGGATTTGCGCCTCGGGGTGAACAGTTCGACCTCGGCCTGCCTACCCTTGACCTTATAGGAGCCGCACTGGGCAAAGTCAAAAGCTGCGCCGCACTGGGCCCGGGTTTCAGCCGAAACCAACACCCGCCCGTGCTCCTTAGTCAGCCCCTCGATACGGCTGGCAAGATTCACCGAATCACCGATGGCCGTGTAATCCTGGCGCTGTTCGGAGCCGATGAAGCCGACGATGGCCGGGCCGGTGTGCAGGCCGATGCCGATGTCGAAGTCCTTGCCGATCTCACCGGCCTCACGCTTGAACGTCTCGAGTACTTCGAGCATTTCAAGCGCCGCGGCGACGGCATTCTCCGCCTGCCGCGGATCAGGTGATGGTGCCCCCCAGAAGGCCATGATGGCATCGCCAATAAACTTGTCCAGGGTGCCGCCGTGGCGAAAGATCACCTCGACCTGGCGACTGAAATAGTCGTTGAGCAGGCTGACGATAACCGCGGGCTCGTGCTTCTCGGACAGCGTGGTGAAGCCGCGAATGTCGGAAAAGAGCACGGTGATCTCACCCGCGTGGCCGTCGAGGGTCTGCTGCGTTTCGCCGCCGGCAACCAGCTGCGCGACCACGCGTGGATCGAGAAACCGGCTGAAGGCGGCGGCCGTCTGCTGGCGTCGACGGCGCTCGACCAGGTAGTCGTCGAGGGCGGCGACAACGACAAAGCCCCAGGTGAAGAGCAGCGGCCGCGCCAGTGGCAACAACCACTGCTCCAGCAGCGCCAGGTGGGCCACGCCGTAACCGGCCACGGTGAGCGCGAGCGCCAGGCCGGCACTGCGCAGCGGACTCGAGCCGCGACGCAACAGCGCCACCATCCCGAGGACCAACATCACGGCGAGCAGCGGTGCAACCGATGCGGGCGCCAGTACCAGGTAGCGCTCGTTCTTGAGGTTGTCGATCGCCGTGGCCAGAATTTCGACCGCCGGATGCAGTCCAGCGACCGGCGTATGGCGCAAGTCGTGCAGCCCGGTCGCAGTCGAACCGATGATGATGATACGATCGGTGAACTCCCCTTCGACCGGGCCGGCGTCGTCACGATCGACATCGGCAAACGAAACGTAGTGGAAGGCACGGGTACCGCCGCTCAGCCACTGCAGACGCACGCGATCACCCTCCGGTAACGCCCCACCGAGTGCTTCGACCACCCGGGCCGGCAACGAGCGGACTCGCCAGCCCTGGGTGTCGATATGCAGCAGGTAGTTGCGGCCGATGCCGTCCGCGTCCTCGATGTAGTTGATGGCGCCCAGCCGCCAGCTGGCCGGATCGATGGCACCGGGCAGCAGCAGACTCAGCCGCGCACCACCGTCCCCGTCGAGTTGCTCCAGGCCAAGCCGGTCGGCCAGCGTTTCGAGCGGCAGACCAAGCGCTCCGGCAAGTCGGTCCAGGGTCGGGACCGAGTCGTCCTCACCCACGGCCAGGAACTGCTGCGGCAGGTAGACGTTTGGCGTCGCACGCAGCACCTCGTTGAAGTGGGCGTCGGCGTCGGGACGGTAGCGGTCACGGTCGATGAACTGGATGTCAAAGACGATGGCCCGTGGCCGCTGCCGCGCCACAGCAGCGATCAGGTCGCCGTGAACTGAACGTGGCCACGGCCAGCGACCGGCCTCGTCGGCCATGCGCGCCAGGCTCGACTCGTCGATGTCGATGATGACGATGTCTTCATCGGCTGGGTGACGCACGGCATGCAGTTGCACGAGATGATCGGCGACCCGGTTCTCCAACGGCTCCAGCAGCTCCGGCCAGAGCGGTTCGAACAGTGCCGCCGCCAGGAACGGCAAGGCGAGCAGCAGCTTGCGCGATGCCTTCAGTCGGCTCATCGGGCCGGACCACCAGGCCAGTACCGAGAGGGGAACATGATCGCTGCGCCTAGCCCGCATAGTGCGCCAGCATCATGGATGCCGGCGCAGGACAGGTGCGACTGGACGC
>QNFN01000240.1 GCA_003645555.1 Gammaproteobacteria bacterium
AGTGGGACTGGTGACATGCTGACCCTCGCCGATCGCCTCCCCGACGGATTTCTCGACTGTGCCGCCCAGGATCTGCACCGGCTGCTGCCGGGGCCGACGCTCTACCTCCTCGAGGGGCGGCGCGAACCGGCCCTGTTCGTCTCGGTGGTGCACCACGGAAACGAAGACACCGGGCTGCATGCGGTGCAGTCGTTGCTGCGCCGTTACCGGCCGGGCGGGGGCGAGCAGCTGCTGCCACGCAGCCTGGCCCTGTTCGTCAGCAACGTCGCGGCGGCCCGCCTGGGCGCACGCCAGCTGATAGGTCAGCCTGATTACAATCGCATCTGGCCGGGCGGTGAGGACCGTGAATCAGCCGAGGCGCGGATGATGCAACAGGTGGTGGATACTGTGCGCCAGCGTGGCCTGTTTGCCAGTGTCGACGTGCACAACAACACCGGGCTCAATCCGCATTACGCTTGCGTCAATCGCGTCGACGACAGTTTTTTCCAACTGGCGACGTTGTTCGGACGCACCGTGGTCTACTTCATCCAGCCCACCGGCGTGCAGTCGATGGCCATGGCCGGGCTCTGCCCGGCGGTGACACTCGAGTGCGGCCAGGTCGGGCAACTGCTCGGGGTCGACCACGCCGAGCGTTTCCTCGACGCCTGCCTGCACCTGGCCGAGATTCCCGCTCACCCGGTGGCCGCGCACGACATGGACCTGTTCCACACCGTCGCCGTGGTCAGGATTCCGGAACGGGTGCCGGTCGGGTTAGATACGACCGAGCAGGGGCTGCACCTGGTTCACGATCTCGACCATCTCAACTTCCGTGAACTGCCCACCGGGACCCAGTTCGGCTGGGTCCGCTGCGACAACGAGGCCAGCGTCGTGGCACACGATGAGCTCGGCCACGACGTTACCGATGACTACTTCGTGGTCGACGACGGTCGCCTGCTAACCCGGCAGCCGGTGATGCCGTCGATGCTGACGCTGGACACCGGCATCATCCGCCAGGACTGCCTCTGCTACCTGATGGAGCGGGTAGAACCCGCGCAGCTGACGCCCCCCTGAGAACGATCGTGCCTCATCTCTGGCTCGCCCTGTCGGCCCACGGCTTCGGCCACGCAGCCCAAGTGGCACCGATCGTCGCCACCCTGCGCAGGCGGTTCCCCGATCTGCGACTGACGGTCGAGAGTGCGCTGCCGCGATCTCTGCTCGAGCGTCGCTTCGTGCCGTCGCCGTTCGAACATGTCGCGGCCGCGGCGGATGTGGGCATGGTGATGCACGACGCCCTGGCGGTAGACGCGAAGGCGAGTTGCAGTGCCTACCGTGCATTCCACCGTGACTGGCCCACCCGCATCGAATGGGCGGCCATGCGTCTGCGTCGGGCACAGCCGGATCTGCTGCTCGCCGATGTCCCCTACCTGGCGTTGGCCGCCGCGTCGCGCGCCAGCATTCCCGCGGTCGCCGTCTGTTCGCTGCACTGGGGTGCGATCCACGCCGCCTACTGCCCTGAAGAGGGCGGCATTAACGCGCAGATTCTCGAGGCCTATGGCGCTGCGGACCGCTTCTATCGGCCGGCGCCGGCGATGGCGATGCCCGAACTCGGTAACGTCACCGACGTGGGGCCGATCGCCATGCTTGGCGCAGACCGCCGTGGTGAATTACGTCGTGCGCTCCGACTCGATGACGGGGATCGCCTGGTCATGGTGGCACTTGGCGGCATGCCGACGCGATTGCCCATGGGGGCGTGGCCGAAATTGCCGGGGGTGCACTGGCTGGTTCAGTCCGACTGGGAGATCAGCCGCTCCGATATCCATCCATTCGAGCCGCTCGGGATGCCGTTCGTCGACTTGTTCGCCTCGTGCGACGCGCTGCTGGCCAAGCCCGGTTACGGCCTGTTCGCCGAGGCGGCCTGCCACGGCATGCCGGTGCTGGCCCTGCCGCGTGCCGACTGGCCCGAGTCGGCGGCACTCCTCGCCTGGTTGTACAACCATGGCCGCTGTATCGAGGTGACCCGTGACCAGGTCGAGCGCGGTGATTTCGGTGAGGCCCTGACCGATCTGTGGGCCCTGCCAATCCCGATCCGACCCACTCCTGATGGGGCCGCCACCATTGCCCAGGCGTTGGAGGCCTGGCTTGGATGAAACGGGATCATTCTCTGACCGACACCTCGTGAGACCGGCATAAACGTGGCCCTGAATATGTTGCGATCACGCGCTGGTAAATGGTGGCGGTTTGACGCGGGGCATTTGTCACCATCGAAGCGGCGGCTAAGCTTGGATCACCGGTCGGCAACTGCCGCCGCGCCACCCGATCCAATCCAGGAGACGACCATGAGCAAGCTGATGCCGAGACAACCCGTGCCCGATCTCGAGGTGCCGCTGGTCGGAGGTGGCCAGTGGCGTCTCGCCGACCAGACACCGGAACATTTCACCCTGATCTGTTTCTATCGCGGCCAGCACTGCCCGATCTGCAAGACTTACGTCAAGGAACTCGACCGCCTGGCCGGTGATTTCGCCGAACGCGGTATCGGCGTGGTGACCCTGAGCAGTGACACCCTGGAACGGGCCGAGGCGACCATCACCGACTGGAACCTGGAGAACCTTCCGGTTGGCTACGGCCTGTCTATCGACAAGGCCCGGGAGTGGGGACTCTACGTCTCGACCAGCCGCGGCAAGACCTCGCTTGGCATTGTCGAACCGGACCTGTTCAGCGAGCCGGGAGTGTTTGCGGTGCGCCCGGACGGGACGCTCTACATGGGCTCGGTCAACACCATGCCGTTCGCCCGCACCCACTTCAAGGAGATCCTGGGGGCGTTCGACTTCATCATCAAGAACGACTACCCGGCACGCGGCGCGCCCTGACTCAGGCGTTGTCGGTTATCGCGGCCGCCTGCTGTTCGGCGTGGTAGGACGAGCGCACCAGCGGACCGCTGGCGACCGCCTCGAAACCGAGCTCGCGGGCCCTGGTGGCGAGGTGGTCGAACTCTTCCGGAGTGACGTAGCGTTCGACCATGAGGTTGCCGGCGCGCGGCTGCAGATACTGGCCGATGGTCAGCATGCGTACGCCGTGGGCACGCAGGTCGACCAGCACCTCCTCGACCTCCTCGAGCGTCTCGCCGAGCCCGACCATCAGCCCTGACTTGGTCGGCACCTCGGGGCACGCATTGCCGAAGGCCTCGAGCAGCTTCAGCGAGCCGGCATAGTCGGCACCGGGCCGCGCCGCGCGGTAGAGCCGTGGCACGGCGTCGAGAGCGGGGTTGGAGACGTCGGGTGGATCGGCCAGCAGGCGCTTGATCGCCAGCGCCCCGCGGCCACGGAAATCGGGCACCAGGGTCTCGACATGGATGCCAGGGACCGCGTCGCGCGCCGCTCGTACACAGGCGGCAATGTGGTCGGCGCCGCCGTCGCGCAGATCGTCGCGATCGACCGAGGTGATGACCACGAAGCGCAGCCCCATCGCCTTGACCGTCTCGGCCAGGTGAGCGGGTTCGTCGCGGTCGAGCGGCAACGGCTTGCCGTGGGCGACGTCGCAGAACGGGCAGCGCCGGGTGCAGATGTCACCCATGACCAGGAACGTGGCGGTGCCGTGACCGAAGCACTCGCCGAGGTTGGGGCAGGCGGCCTCCTCGCAGACGGTGTGCAGCTTCTGCTTGCGCAGGATCTGCTTCAATCGTTCGACCTCACCGCCGACCGGAACGCGCACGCGGATCCAGTCCGGCTTGCGCAGTGGCACCCGGTTGCTGTCGACCTTGATTGGGATGCGCGCGGTTTTCTCCTTGCCGCGCTGCTTGGCGGGTGAGTCCGCTCGCTGGCTCATGCGTGGATCTCCTCGCTGTCGGTTACGGTGACAGGTGCCGTGGGCCGCGCCAGTTGGCGCAGCAGATGCGGGACCAG
>QNFN01000241.1 GCA_003645555.1 Gammaproteobacteria bacterium
CGGCGTGGCCACGTTGCACGGTGAGCCACGCGTCGCGCTGGCGCGTTTTTTCGTCACCATCGTCCGGAGGATGCCAACCGATCGCCGTTGGGTAGAGCAACAGCCGGGCCCCGGCCAGGGCCATCAGTCGGGCCGCCTCGGGGTACCACTGGTCCCAGCAGATCAGCACGCCAAGCGGGCCGAGGCTGGTATCGATTGGACGGAACCCCTGGTCACCGGGCGTGAAATAGAACTTTTCATGGTAGCCCGGGTCGTCCGGGATGTGCATCTTGCGGTAGGTTCCGGCCAGTGAGCCATCACGCTCCAGGACCACCGCCGTATTGTGATAGATGCCGGCCGCGCGGCGCTCGAACAGGGTGGTGACAATGACCGCGTCGAGTTCGGCCGCCAGGGTGCTGAGGCGCACGCTGGTTGGGCCGGGAATCGGTTCGGCGAGATCGAAGGTCTCGATTGCCTGGGTTTGGCAGAAGTAGCGGGACGGATGCAGTTCCTGGAAAAGCAACAGCCGGGCACCAGCCGCGGCCGCCTTGCGGGCGCCAAGCTCGGCGGAGGCCAGGTTGGATTCGATGTCAGCCGTGGCCGCATGTTGGACCAGGCCGACCCGCAGGGTCTCGTTCGCGTCGTTCACGGTCGTTCGTTCACGGTGGGGAAGGGGATGGTAGCACCGGCACTCCTGACGACTCACCCGGTGAGATCAAGACCGGCCGGGAGTTGCATGGTGGCGCAATGCAGGCTGCCGTTTTCTTCGACCAGGGCCCGTGCGGGCACGCCAACCACCTCACGCCCGGGGAACGCATCAGCAAGCCGTTGCATGGCGATGGTGTCGGTCGGATCACCGTAACAGGGGCAGAGTACGGCGCCGTTGATGATCAGGAAATTGGCGTGGGTCGCGGGCAGGTGGCGTCCATCGACGGCGAACTGCGGTGCCGGCAGGGGCAGTGGCACAAGCTGGTAGGGAGCGCCATCAGGACGCCGCAAGGCCCGCAGTTGCTGCTCCAGCCCAACCAGCGCAGCGTGCCTGGGATCGCCTGAATCGGCACAAGTCACGTGGGCAATGGTGCGCGGGTCACAAAAGCGCGCCAGGGTGTCGATGTGACCGTCAGTGTCATCACCTGGCAGCGGTTCACATTCGAGCCAGATGACCCGCCGTAGGCCGAGTGCCGAGCCGAGGTGGGCCTCGATTTCGTCGCGTCCGAGCCCGGGGTTGCGGCTCGCCAGGTCGAGACAGTCGGCCGTGGTCAGCAGGGTGCCGAGACCGTCACTCTCCAACGCGCCGCCTTCGACCACCAGTGGGTCGCGCCGCATGGGTACGTCGCCAAAGGCACCGCTAGCGTGCAGCCTAGTTGTGAACTCGGCATCGAGCGCATGCGGGTACTTGCCGCCCCAGGCGTTGAAGGCGAAAGTAGTCAGTTCGACCGATCCGGCAGTCCCGACGGCCAGTGGCCCGTAATCACGAACCCAGGTGTCGTCACTCAGGACGACATGCAGGTAAAGCAGCTCGGCCGGCAAACCGGTATTGAGCAGGCGGTTGCGGATCTCGTCGCGGTGGGCGATGTCCCGGCAGGCGATCACCAGCGGCTCTTGGTCGGCGATGGCGGTGGCCAGGGCGATGTAGTCGGCCTGAATCGCTTCCAGGCGCACCCCCCAGTCGCTGTCGCCGTGAGGCCAGGTGAGCAATACGCCGGCCTGTGGTGCCCACTCGGGCAGCAGGGTCGGCGCGGTGGCAGCGCGCATCGTAGGCGGAGGAAACGTGGCGCGCCCGTCAAAATTGACGGGCGCGGTATTCGATCTGGCTTAGCGGTGAATTACGCTGTGAAGTACGAGATCGTGCTCGAAGTAGACCGTGTAGCTTTCGTAGACCCAGCGCGTGATCGGCGGGTCGCCGATGGCGCCGACACGCTCCGCGGGTTCGCCGAAGCGTTGCGTGACCTGGTCCATGCTCATCCCGTTACCAGGGACGATGACCGAGATCATGGGCTCGCTGGCTGCCGGCCCCTGTTGGGTAGGGGTGGTCTGCGCAGCTACGTTCCAGGTGGCAAGGAGTAGAACGAGGCAACAGAGCAGCTTATTTGTCATCTTTGTTTCCCTGAGGCTTGATTCCCATGAAAACTATAGCACTTGGGCCCGGCGCACAGTAGTGCCGAATCAAGAGGCTGGATGGGCCGTGCATGGGATGACGGCTCTTGGGAACGGGTATCGGTGGCGCGGCGGTGGAATTTCCGCAACGTCATAAGGATATAGCGAATCAGTCTTTCACTACGGCCCCCGGTTGCTTCTAGGATGCATGCGTGCCGAACCGTTGCAGAGGAACTGACCATGAGCCGTCTTGACCGTATCCAGCCTGACCTGACCCTCGATACCCGTGGTCAAAGCTGCCCGGGTCCGGTGATCGAAGCCAGGCGGCAGGCCGAAAGGCTCGATCGTGGTGCGGTGCTGCTGCTGATCTCCGATTGCCCCGGGACGCAGTCCGACCTGCAGAGTTGGGCGCGTCAGACCGGCCGCGAGCTCATCGAGGTCAGCGATCATGACGATGGCAGCAAGGCCTACTACGTTCGCAACGGCGATCCGTGGGCCGCCGCCGCCGTACTCGACATGCGTGGACGGCCGTGCCCGGCCCCGGTCATCGAAGCGGAGAAAGCCTTGCTCGCGATGCCACATGGTGACGTTCTGAAATTGCTCAGCGACTGCCGTGGTTTTGCCGACGACGTCGTCAGTTGGGCACGCAACACCGGTCGCCAGGTGCTCGGTACCGTTCCCGGTCCGGCAGGTAGCGAAATTTCCTACATCCAGGGCTGATTCCGGCGCCTGCCTTAGCGACGCAACTGACGCTCGAGTTGCCCGGCCATAGCGGTGGCTTCACGACGACCGGATGCGTCGACCTCTGCCGCGAGTGAATCAACCAACTGTCCGGCCCGGCGTGCCTCGGGGCCTTCTGTACGTGCCGTATATTCGACCCAGGCCAGCGCCTCGATCGGATCGGCCTCGACTCCTTCTCCCGCCGCGAGCATCTCCGCCACCCCCAGGGCTGCCGTCAGGTTGCCGAACAGAGCGGCACGGCGCAGCAGGGCGTACCCTCTGGCCGGGTCGCGTTCAACACCGCGTCCGATTCGGTAGAGGTGACCGAGGTTGGCCAATCCCTGTGGAACGTTGGCTGCCGCCGCGCGCTGGAACCACTCGGCGGCCGCGGCGGCGTCCATATCGACCCCACGGCCGAGGATGTACATCAGACCGAGATTGACCTGGGCTGCCTCGGAACCCTGCTCCGCAGCCAGCCGATACCAGGCCGCGGCGGCAACCGGGTCCTTGGCAGCGCCCAGGCCGCGATCGAGCAGCACTCCGAGACTGAACTGGGCATCGACATCACCGGCCTCGGCCAGCGGTGTCCAGGCTTCAATCGCAGCAGCGTAGTCGCCACGTTCAGCGGCGGCACTTCCGCTATTGGCGAGGCGCTGGGATTCGATCAGCGGCCAGAACGCGGCCATGCTGAGCAGGGCGATAACGACGTAAATTGCCAGCGTCAGGCGGTGATCAGGCCGGCGCTCTGAAGGCACGTGTTCTCCCCGGGGCATGGGCATGCTCTCTATACTTGGGCCGTTGGCAAACGCTGAGGTGCTGCGGCCCATGATACAGCCGGTGAGGTATGGCGACGTGACGGAACAACGGCTTGCGGCAGGCCGTAAGCCTCATCGTGTGGCTGTCGTCGGTACGTGGGTCCACGGCGGAGCTTTCCGTGGCTGACGTGCCCATGTCCGGACACGAACTCACCCTGGCGACGCCGCACCTGCAGCTCGCCGCACGGCGCTGGAACGCCGGCGCTCCGTGTCAGGTCCTGGCACTGCATGGCTGGCTCGACAACGCGGCCAGTTTTGCCGAAC
>QNFN01000242.1 GCA_003645555.1 Gammaproteobacteria bacterium
CCAGGCAGTCGTCGATGTCGATCCGGTCAAGGTGGCTGCCGGGGTGGAAATTCAGATAGCAGAGCCCGAGTTGCTGACAACGGTTCATTTCATCGATGAATGCCGTCCGTGACTTCTGCAACGCGGGGTCATCCGGGTGGCCGAGATTGATCAGGTAACTGTCGTGCGGCAGCACCTGTTCCGGCTTGAAACCGTGTGTCTCACAGTTGGCGCGAAAGGCCTCGATGCTGGCCTCGGTCAGCGGCTTGGCAACCCACTGGCGCTGGTTTTTGGTGAACAGTGCAAATGCCGTGGCACCGATCTCGGCGGCGTTCAATGGTGCATTTGCGACACCTCCGGCGGCGCTGACGTGGGCTCCGATGTACTTCATGGCGATTCCGTGTCGGTAGTAGCAGCGAGTGGCGGCAGGTCGGTCGGGTTGACGACGTGCAGATGCAGGCGGTCGTCCTCGGCGCCGATAGGGATAAAGGCGCGTTGGAGCTGACCTGCCTCTTCTCCGGAGTCGACGACGACCAGCCGGAAGCGGTTGAAGCCGGCCGTGTCACGGCGGAGGGCAGCCGCGGCATAGATCTCGGGGAGGCGCGCCGCCAGTACGGCAGGATCGCTGCCTTCAGTCACGGCGATCAGCAGTCGGCCCCCGACCTCTATCCACCAAGCCAGTTCATCACCTTCCGCGTCCAACGGGCCACGACCAACCGCTACGGCCTGGAACACCTCGTCGGGACAGCCGCAGCCGAGGGTGTCACGGATGAAATGTTCGAGTTCGGCCGGCGCGCGCATGGCGCGTCATGGTAGGGAGACGACGGCGATGCTTCAACCGCACGCCTGGCACGGGCTCTCGGCCTTGTCCCCGGCAATCGTCAGTTCGCCTGGAACGACCAGCCACGACTGGAGAGCACCTCCTGCACGAACGCGGCCGGGTCGCGGTGGTCCCGCAGGTGCAGGTAGGACTTGACCGCGAAACGGTGGACGTTGAGGCCGAGATAGATTTCGCTGATGGTGTCGCCCTTCTCCCAGGCGCTGACGCCGGCCGAGCCGACGATCTCGAGACGGAGCGGTTCCGGCAGGGTCGCCCGCTGAGCTGCGTAGGCAAGGTACTCCTGGGCCACGACGCCGAGCGTCTCGACCCGACGGTGTTGCTGGGCGACGGCATGCATCAATTCGTGGGTGACGAGCCCGGCATACATGGCGTGATCGATGGCACGGTCGAAAAGTGTCGGCGGCGGGCGTTGTACGGTGATGGCGCCCAGCGACATCAGTTGCAGGTGTTCCCGGCTGCCGTCGTAGAGACCGTAGGCCGGACCCTGTCCATGCGCAACCGCCTTTCCAGTCAGCTCGATACGGATGGTGTGCGTCGGCGCCATGTCGAGGGTGGCAAAGTAGCGTAACGCGGCCAGGCTCGCCGCGCAGATCTCGTCCATGGCCTCGGGGTCGTCACCGGAAACCTCGATGGGCTGGCCGTCGCAGACAAGGATCGATACGGACGCCGCCTGGGCATTGCAGCTGATGCCCAGCAGCAGGCCGACGCACGCTCCTGTGAGTCGCGTGGCGGTAGCGCGCTGCAAGTCAAGGAGATGCATAGGCGCCCTTTCGATCCAGGTCACGGCATCAACCGCATGCAGCAATGACCGGCAAAACGGCCTGGACGATTACCCGGGCGAAAAATGATCCACGGTCATCTGCTACCGACGATTCATGCACGCGCACGTCTCGACCCGCGCTAGCGCCGTTCCAGTTCGATGATGCCGTTGACGGTCACGCTGATGTCGCGGGTTCCCGGCTCCAGGGCCGGGGGTGCCGAGGCGGCGCGCATCTCCATCGCCGCCATCGCCTGCCGGGGTCTCGGGCCGGGTCCGCCACTGTTGACGTTGAGTTCGACCAGGCGATATCCAGCGGCACCGAGTTCGTTCCGTACCAGTTCGGCACGGGCACGGAAGGCGGCAATCGCCTCGACGATCAGCGCATCCTGGGCCTTGCGCTGGCGCGCGGGGGAAACCTCGTAGCCGACCGACTGTACGGCCAGGCGCGCCTGCAACGAGCCGATCAGCTTGGCGAGACGGTCCGGTTCACGGCTTTCCAGGCGCAGCGACTGGCGCACCCGCCAGCCACTCAGTCGCTTGTTTTGGTAGATCGGCTGGGTCTGGTAGCCGAGAGTTTGCGCCTTGACCCCGTTCACGGCCCCGGCCTGCTCCAGTCCCCAGGCAATGGCGGCATTGACCTCGGCTGCCAGCGGAGCGGCCTCCTGCCCTTCACGCTGGACGTAGAGTTGCGCGACCAGGGTGTCGTTGGCCACCTCGCTGCTCGCCGTGCCATTCAACCGAACGCGGTCGTAGGTCAGCGGTTTGTCATCGGAGTAGGCTGGATACGAAGAAAGCATAATCAATATTATCAATAGTATATATTTCATATTTAATCCTGTTTTTAAGTAATGATCCGCGCCCATATCCAGCTGCCGCTAGTATAGTGGCCACCTCGCCGATGGACCGGCCGACATGATTCCCCTGCACGACGACAACCCGACCGAACTGGCGCCGCTACTGACCGTCGGGCTGATCATCACCTGTGTGCTGGTATTCCTGTGGCAGAACAGTCTCGGCGAGGAGGCGGGGGTCCAGGCGATCTACAGCTTCGGATTCATCCCGGCCGTGCTGTTCGACCACGTTGCCCTGCCCGAGGCCCTGGCCAAAGTGCCGACGACGGCCACGCTGTTCACGTCAATGTTCATGCATGGCGGCTGGATGCACCTTGGCGGCAACCTGCTCTACCTGTGGATCTTCGGCAACAATATAGAAGACCGCCTCGGCCACGGCCGGTTCATGCTCTTCTACCTGCTCTGCGGTCTCGCCGCAGCTCTGGCCCAGGCACTGCCGGATACCACGTCGCAAATACCGATGGTCGGCGCCAGCGGCGCCATTTCCGGGATTCTCGGCGCCTACCTGCTGCTCTACCCGAAGGCACGGGTGCTGGTGCTGATCCCGCTGGGCATCATCTTCTACACCCTGCGTCTGCCGGCACTGGCGGTCCTCGGCTTCTGGTTCGTGCTGCAGCTGATCAGTTCGCTGGCGGCCGAACCGGGCCAGGGTGGCGTGGCATTCGGTGCCCATATCGGTGGTTTTGTCGCCGGCATGGCGCTGTTGCCGCTGTTCCTGTTAACCACGAGACGAGGGTTGCGACGCTAGCCACGCGTTCAGGCCAGACGGTCCGACTGACGGGCGAACAGTTCCCGCCACCTGGCCAGTACCGCCCGGTCTTGGATCCGTTTCTGGTGAAGGATGGGACGCGATGACATCCTCTGGCGAGGCCGGCTATCTCGCTCCGGCGGCAGGCCGGACAGGCTGCGTCCTGCCTGTCGATTGCGCGCCATTCAGATCGCACCGGCAACAGGGCTTTCCGGGACGCCGCTGGCCGCCATCACCCGTTTCTTCTCAGCCCGAAACACGCGTCTGGCCATGACCGCATAGCGCAACGGCCCGCCGGGTCGCAGGGTGTCGAACGGGTAACAGGTAACCAGCACCAGGCGGTCGACCCCACCGGGATCTGCCACCTGCCGTTGCCGGGAATCGAACACCTCGGTCGACTCGACGACGTAGCGCGTCTCACCGGTTTTATGGACCAGCGACACGATCTCGCCCGTCTGGAGCTTGGCGAGAAAGCGGAAATGGGTGTCGCGATGACCGCTCAACAGCACCAGGCCCGCACCGCCAGGAGGTGCACTGGCGCTGTCCCACGCCGGTCCGAATGCCAGGGTCCGCCCGCTCGCCCCGTGCAGCACCATGCGTTCGATGCCACGCACGGGAATCTCCAGGCGTGCCACCGGCCAGGTGTCGGCCCATGGCCACGGCCGGGCCGGCGTGCCGGTCACCAGCGA
>QNFN01000243.1 GCA_003645555.1 Gammaproteobacteria bacterium
AGTACGACTGGCATCGGCAGCCTCACTTCTATCACCGCCCCCACTTTTAGCGAACCTGCTGAACCAGAAATTGGCTTCTTCGGCATCTTCAAATACTTCTGGCACACTTTTGAGTGCTCTTGAATGCAAAATGGCGAGGTTGCGTTGGGCGATGACATTGCCCTGTTCGGCAGCTTGATGGAACCAGTAGTGAGCTTCCTCCATGTCCTGTTCCACACCCTCTCCATGAAACAGCATGAATCCAATGAAGGCCTGTGCATCGGGATCGCCGCTCAGAGCAGGTCCAAGGAATTTGTCATATGTGGTGAATTGGTTACCTAGGGCGGCAGGCCTGTCGGCAAGGACCCAAGCGTAGGTGGCTGAACTAAAAGTAAATATCAGTAAGCACAGCGACGCCATTGTGATGCATGGACGCACAATAAGCTGCCGAAACCATGTGTTGATGATTGTCATGGGCTAGTTACAGCCTAGCGAGATCAACTCCTGACGTCATGTTGAAAGATTAGAAAGGATTATTCGCCCGCCTCGCGGGCTCACCCCTTCGGGGCCGCCGCCGCGTTGCGGCGACGTTCTGCGCCCATGCTTTGCATGGGCTTGTCGAACCCTCTTTTCGGGTTCAAATCCCTCTAGTGGTTGGTGCAAATAGAAACGCCGAGCCTGTTCGGGCTCGGCGTTTTTACTTTTGGCGGAGAGAGAGGGATTCGAACCCTCGATGGGCGATTAACCCATACTCCCTTAGCAGGGGAGCGCCTTCAGCCACTCGGCCATCTCTCCGGTTTCTTGCTCGGGACCTGCGGCGCCGAGAGACCGGGAAGGATACCGGCCAGCAGGATTCAGGACAAGGGAGGTACAGTCAATTCAGGTGCCTGGGGTGATTTCACCGGCCTGCTCACGCTTGATGCGTTCGTAGATCTCTTCGCGGTGGACGGCGATTTCCTTGGGTGCATTGACGCCGAGGCGCACTTGGTTGCCCTTGACCCCGAGTACGGTCACGGTGACCTCGTCACCTATCATCAGGGTCTCTCCGACCCTGCGGGTCAAAATCAGCATCGCGGTAACCTCCGTATTCTGTGGTTCTTGATGGCACGATCCTTCAGTTGTTCCAACCGCGGCCGGGTGATGTGCATGCACTCTCTCATCAAATGATCATTCTAGTCTGGGATGATGAGATTGTAAGGTCTGTGTGTGTGCGTAACTACCCTGTCACGCCTCGTTGGCCAGCCCGAAGGCCTCGTGGAGTGTGCGTACGCCGAGTTCGAGGAACTTGTCGTCGACCACCACAGAGATCTTGATCTCCGAGGTCGAGATCATGCGGATGTTGATACCGACCCCGGCGAGTGCCTCGAACATGCGGCTGGCAATTCCGGCGTGGGAGCGCATGCCGACGCCGACCAGCGACAGCTTGGCGATGCCGTTGTCACCGGTCACACTACTCGCGCCGACCTCTTCGCCGATGCGTGTGACGATCTCCAGCGCCCGCTCGTAGTCGTTGCGGTGGACGGTGAAGGTGAGGTCGGTGCTGGCGTCGTCACCGACGTTCTGCACGATCATGTCGACCTCGATGTTGGCGGCGGCGATCGGGCCGAGTACGGCGTAGGCGATACCGGGCTTGTCCGGAATGCCGGCCATGGTCAGCTGGGCCTCATCGCGGTTGGACGCGATGCTGGAGATCAGCGGTTGTT
The DNA here is from genome assembly GCA_003645555.1 of Gammaproteobacteria bacterium. Classification (GTDB taxonomy): domain Bacteria; phylum Pseudomonadota; class Gammaproteobacteria; order QNFN01; family QNFN01; genus QNFN01. The sequence goes on from QNFN01000243.1 coordinate 1,683, forward strand.
CCATCCCATCTTCCTCGTAGGTGATCAGTGTGCCAGGGCCGTCCTCGAAACTGGAGAGGACGCGTAGCGGAACATTGTGCTTGCCGGCCATTTCGACCGCACGAATCTGCAGCACCTTGGAGCCGAGACTGGCCATCTCCAGCATCTCCTCAAAGGTGATGCGCTCCAGGCGGCGGGCGTTCGGCTCGATCCGTGGGTCGGTGGTGTAGACACCGTCGACATCGGTGTAGATCTGGCACTCGTCGGCCTCGAGGGCCGCCGCCAGGGCGACCGCCGTGGTGTCCGAGCCACCACGGCCGAGCGTGGTGATATTGCCTTCCGTGTCGGTGCCCTGGAAACCGGCCACCACCGCGACTTCGCCGGCCTCGAGTTGGCTGCGCAGTCGGGTGGCATCGATATTGAGAATACGTGCCTTGCTGTGGGCATCATCGGTGCGGATGCCTGCCTGGCGTCCGGTGAACGAGCGCGCCGGACAGCCGAGCTTGTGCAGGGCGATGCTGAGCAGCGCGATGGTCACCTGCTCACCGGTCGAAAGCAGGACATCGATCTCGCGGGGGGCCGCGCCCGGGTCGACGGCCGTGCCGAGTTCGACCAGGCGGTTGGTCTCGCCACTCATGGCAGAGACCGTGACGCAGACCTGGTCACCGCGGGCATGAGCGGCCGCGACGCGCTTGGCGACCTGCTCAATGCGTTCGGTGGTGCCGACGGAGGTGCCGCCGTATTTCTGGACGATCAGGGCCATGATTTCTGTCGCATGAAAAGGCGCGAATTAAACACCAAAATGCAGCGGAAATAAAGGGTTCCGGTTAGTTGAGCTGGTCCCGGACCCAATCCGAGACCCCGGCTAGTGCGTTGTCGAGGGCCGCGACGTCGCTGCCGCCCCCCTGTGCCATGTCGGCGCGGCCGCCGCCTTTGCCACCGATAGGTGTGGCGACGGCGTTGACCAGTTCACCGGCCTTGATTCGGTCGGTGGCGTCGTCGCTGACGCCGGCGACCAGGCTGATACGGCCGTCGTTGACCGCGGCAAGGACGATCGCCGCCGTGCCGAGCTTCTGCTTGAGTTGGTCGACGGTGCCGCGCAGCGATTTCGGATCGGTGCCATCCAGGCGTGCGGCGAGAACCTGCAGACCGTCGATCTGCACCGCCTGGGCGGCCAGGTCGCTGCCGGCATTGCTGGCCAGTTTCTGCTTCAGGCGATCGAGTTCTTTCTCCAGCGTACGGGTGCGTTCGAGCAGGGCCGAAACCTTAAACTCAACCGAGTCACGGTCGCCCTTGACCAGTTCGGCCACGGAACTGAGCCGCCGCTCACCGTCGCTGATGCGGGTGAGTGCGCCATCACCGGTGACGGCCTCGATGCGGCGCACCCCGGCCGCGATACCGGCCTCGGTCACGATCTTGAACAGGCCGATGTCACCGGCACGGCGCACGTGGGTGCCGCCGCAGAGCTCGGTCGAGAACTCGCCGATACGCAGCACGCGCACCTGGTCACCGTACTTTTCGCCGAACAGGGCCATGGCGCCGGCGCCGACCGCCTCGTCGTAGCTCATCACCCTGGTTTCGACTGCCTCGTTGGCGCGCACCTGTTCGTTGACCAGATGCTCGATCCGGTCGAGTTGTTCGGGTGTGACCGGCTCGAAGTGGGCGAAGTCGAAGCGTAGCCGGCCGGATTCGACCAGCGAGCCCTTCTGCGAGACGTGCTCGCCCAGCACGTGGCGTAGCGCCGCGTGCAGCAGGTGGGTCGCGGAGTGGTTGAGTGCGATGGCCTGGCGCGCAGCCGGATCGACACGGGCGTCTATTGTGTCGCCGATGGCCAGGGCTCCCTCGGCCAGCCGGCCGGCGTGCAGGTGGGCTTGGCCATGCGTATGGGTGTCAGCGACAGCGAAGACGCCCCCGGGGGAGCGCAGTTCACCGTGGTCGCCGACCTGGCCGCCCGATTCGGCATAGAAGGGCGTGCGATCGAGTACCACGACACCCTCGTCGCCGGCCGCGAGGGTCTCGATGGCCTGGCCGTCGCGGAGTAGCGCGACCACCCGGCCCCCGCCGGCCAGGTCGCCGCAGCCACAGAACTCGGTGACCGCGTCGATCTCCGGCAGGGCCCCGTAGTCGACGGCGAACTGGCTCGCGGCACGCGCCCGCTCGCGCTGTGCGGCCATGTGTTTCTCGAAGCCGTCCTG
>QNFN01000244.1 GCA_003645555.1 Gammaproteobacteria bacterium
AGATGCACGCTCCCTCCCTCCACCGACTTCTGTGCGATCGCCTGGCGCAGCAGCTCTTCGGCCTCGGCCCAGCGGCGGATGCTGACCGCCCGCATCGCCTTCTTGTAGACAAAGAAAGCCAGCTCGGTCAGCTGGCTGGCGTTCTCCAGACACTTCGCCGGCATCCACTTGTCGATCACCGACAGGACTTCCTGGTTGTTGAGCGTCTGCGCTTTGCCGTACCACTCGCCGTCGGCACCGTCCGGGGTCTGCTCGCCGGGAACCCGCTGCAGGTTGATGCCAATGAGCTCACCGTGCTGGTTGACTAGCGGACCAGCGGAGAAACCCTCGTGCACCTCTCCCGTGTGGAACAGGAACTTGTTGCTGTCCGTGCGGCTGCCGGCGAGCTCACCGTCCGCCCGTGCCCAGGTTGTCCCCCGGTCCTTCCAGAAGCCGTGGGCCGAGACAGTCTGCTCGTCGGCGCCGGAGGGCGGCGGTGACAAAGATGCCGTAGAGGGCAGCTGCTGTGTCAGCGGGACCGATATCAGCAGCAGGTCCTCGGGTTTAAACGTGTAGAACTTCATTTGTTTACGCAGGACCGTAGTATCGGCCTCGACGGCCGGCGGCGAGTTACGGTAGAACGCGATCGTGGCACGTTCGATCCGCCGCAGACGAATCTGCTTCCAGGGCTCGGTCGACTTGCCGGCGAAGACATGGTTCGCGGTAAGGATCCAGGCGCGATCATCCTCCTGGCAGAGCAACACGCCGGTGCCGTACTCCGCCGGCTGGCCCTTGCTGAAGTTGACGGTGATCATCACCGTCGTCTCATTGAGCTGCTCACTGAGATCGTAGTTGAATTCCTGGGCCGTAAGCGGCCCGGTCGGGTAGAGCAGCATCAGGAGGCTGAGGCTGACAATTTGGGGTCCTCTCATCATCGATCCTCCAACTTGTTCATTGCAGGGTTGCGCGGTGCCAGAAGCTGACCACGGTTTCGACCGGCCGCAGCACTTCTGCCAGCATTTCGCCGTCGATCGTCAACAAGTAGAGTCCGTCAGCGGCGGGCCGGCCGGACGTGTCGTTGCCGTCCCATTCGACGGTTACCTCGCCGCCGTACTCCTCGTAGCATTCGAAAACAGCGATCGGGTCGGAGCCGCCAGCGGGCGTGATGGTGCATTCGGCGTCGATGCCGGCGCCGCTGTCGAAGACGAAGGCGTAGCCGCCCGCAGGTGCCGGCAAGCCCGCGGTGGTCAGCAGGCCGGGGATGTGGCCATCGCCAGCCTTGATCCTGGTGTGGAGATAGTCGTGGCTGAGGCCCAGGCTATCGATCACGTCGCGCGGCCAGCTGAATTGCTGCAGGCCGGCATCAAACTGCCTGCTGGCCGGCTCCATTTTGTAGGCCACATCGTCGTTGGTCTTCGACGGGAGCGGTTTCCACACCAGCAGCTCGTTCAGTTCGCCCGCCTCAGGTTGCCAGAAGAAGAGCTTCAACTCCGAGCCGTCGCCGCCCAGGCTCCCCTTGTAACGCACCGACATCAGCTCGAAGCTGCCGCCCGAGATCATCGAAGCTTCTTTCCACACGCCTTCGCTTCGATCGCCGCGCTCACTCCACTCGCAGCCGTCGCACATCTGGGCGCGCGCAACCGACACCGCAAACAGCAGCAGGATCGCCATGATGTCGATGCATTTTTTCATGAATCGAAGTTCCATTGCTTGGTATGCGGGTCCTTCTTGCAGCTCTCGACTCGCTTGGCCCAGGGCAGGTATCGTCGTCGTTCTTCGTCGCTCAGGTTACGGCGCGCCAGGCCGCAAACCCGATCATGCCACGATTTGGGATCGATATCCCAATTTTGGAGCGTGCCGTCAAGGCTTACCGAGGTGAGGGTGGTGCCATCGGGATTGAAGAAAAGGGCGGTGATGGTGTCGTCGTGACCGAGCAGCGGACCGGCGTAGACTTCTCGCCGGACCACGTCCCAGAGCAGGATCTGCCGGTCGTTGGTGGCCGCTGCCAGAGTGACGCCGTCCGGGCTCCAGGCCAGATGGGTTACGGCCTGACTATGTCCGCCCAGTGGCTCTCCGTCGGCGGCGCCGGTCTCCGCGTCCCACAGCCGTATCGTTCGATCACGGCTGCCCGAAGCAAGTACGGAGCCGTCGGGTTTCCATGCCAGGCTGGTCACATCTTCGGCATGCCCAGCCGGCTGGCCGGCCGATAAGAGGCCGGTCGCCCCATCCCATAATTGCAGGGTGCCAGCCGCATCGCCGGAGGCCAGGCGTCTGCCCCCGGCGCTCCAGGCGAGACTGGTGATTCGTGCCTCCGAGCCTTCCTCGGGCGGCGCCAGGATCTCGCGGCGCTCGGTGTCCCACAGTTCCACCCGGCCGTCGCGGTCGGCGGCCGCCAGCCGGGTGCCGCCGCTACCCCAGGCGAGGCGGCGCAGGCGGGTACCCTGTTCGCGCTCGGCCTTCCACTCGTCCAGGATACGGCCGCTGCTCACCTCCGTCCGGCGGATCGTGCGGTCGGTTCCTGCGGAGTGCAAGAACCCACCGTCGGTGCTCCAGGTGATCTCCGGCGCACGGGGGCCGAGACCTCGCATTTCGTGCAGTGGCATGGCGCTCTGGATGTTCCAAAGGCGCAGCGCCAGAGTCCCGGAGACCGGGTCCTTGCCCACCGCCGCCAGGGTGCTTCCGTTGGGGCTCAACGTGGCACCTCGCACCTGGGTCGCTTCCATGTTCAGCCGCGTACCCAAACGCGGTCCGGGATCAGTACGCCAGAGAGCGACGACCGGGCCGTTGCCGGATGCCAGTCGGCGGCCATCGGGGCTCCAGGTGACACTCAGCAGAGAAGCGGTCTGTCCCGCCGCCGGCGGCGCAAGAGGCCGTCGGCGGCTGAACTCGCCGACGTCCCACAGAGCGATTCGCCCTTCGCGGCCCGCCATCGCCAGGCTGTGTGAGTCGCTCCCCCAATCCAGGCTGGTGACCTGGCCGACCTGGGGGTAGATCCGCTGATGCTGACGTTCCTCCGGTCCCCGGTCGGTGGCCAGGTCCCACAGACTGACGGTGCCGTCGAGGCTTCCGGAGGCCAGGTAAGTCCCGTTCGGGCTCCAGTCGAGGCTCATGACGCCCTCCCAGTGACCGGTCAGCGGAGTCTCGATCGCTGCCCCCGTGCCCGCGTCCCAGAGCCGGACCTTCCGGCCCATGCCCGCCGCCGCCACGATGCTGCCGTCGGGGCTCCAGGCGACTGAGCGCAGCTGGTCTGTCGCTCCCTCAAGCAGCGGTCCGACGGTCTTGCCGGCCGCCACGTCCCATAGCTCGACCGAGTTGTCGGAGCGGGCAGCGGCGAGCTGCTGGCTGTCGGGGCTGAAGCGTACGGCATAGACCTCCTTCGCCGAGCGTGCCTCGCTAATCAGCCGGCGTGGCTCGACCGGCGGGCCAACGGACTCCCACACCAGCACCGCTCCGTCGGCGGCACCGGCAGCCAGCCAGCGGCCATCGGGGCTGAAATCGAGGCTCCACAGCCCGGCCTCGGCGCCCGGCAGCGGTCGAGTAGCCGGACTTTCGCTGGCGACGTCCCAGACCAGCAGGGCTGGTTCGTCGCCGGCGGCCGACGCCAGCAGCAGGCCGTCCGGGCTCCACGCCACCGACCGCACGTCGTCAACGTGCCCGCGCAACAGGGTCTCGAGCCCGGGGCTCGACTCCAGCCCTTCCCAGAGCAGGCGGCGGGACTCGAACCGGTCGCCGCGGCGCTCGACCTCGAGACCCAGGAGCAGCGCCAGGTCCAGTTGGTCGCTCTGGTTGACTCGCGACTGCACCGCCAGCGCCTGGGTGCGAGCCCGGTCGCGCTGGTAGTTCGACTGCACGAACAGCGCGCTCA
>QNFN01000245.1 GCA_003645555.1 Gammaproteobacteria bacterium
AACATCTGCTGGCGCAGATCGGTGACCACCCGGCTGCCGACCCAGGCCATGCCGACGCCACTGAGGTAGCTGGCGATGCCACGGATCACGAACAGGCCGACCAGCACCAGCGGGAAAAAGCGGATCGCCTCCGGATCACGATCGACGAAGCTGCCGTCGAGCAGCGGTTTCATCAGACCGGCAATGGCCGGGTCGGTCGAGGCGATAACCGCCGTCGCCAGCAGCGCGAGGGCGAAGGGGAGGCGGTAGGGGCGGAGGTAGCCCAACAGGCGGAGGTAGAGCTGTTTCGGGGTCGGTTGGTCAGGCATGCGGGTCGTGGGCGATCCGGCGGGGGAGGGCGCGCTCATGGTAGCACGCCATTCGTGGCGGGCCCGTTCTCCGGCTCGGGTGGCCTGCTCAACGGAATGCCCGCGCCAGCAGGTGCCGGGTGCGCACATAAGCCAGTTCGGCACCGTAGCGGGCGGCCACCAGTGGTGTCGCGACCCGTACCAGGTGGCGGGCGCGGAGGTTGCCACCCATGGTCTGCGGGCGTGACTGGGCCTCGAGGGCCTCGATCTTCCGGGCGAGCACGGCGAACAGGTTGTACTCGTCGAGTACCTTGCGTCGCGCTTCGGTTATCGCCTCGAGGCGGGAACTGTAGGCATCTTCCGCGATGGCCCGGTGGATCGTCCGGAGCGCCTCGTCCGGGCGGTCGATATCGATCGGAATGAAGCTCTGTTCCGGGAAGTAGTCGGTGGCATTGGGGGCACCGTAGTAGAACGGCAACGTGTAGCCGAGGAAGGGGTCGGCCAGTTTCTCGGTCCAGTGATGTGGGCTGACGTGGTTTTCGATGGCGACGTGATAACGGTAAGGGTCGAGGGCGTCACGCTTGTCGTCGATGCGGTGTATGCCGTACCCGAACAGGTCGAGTTCAGGCAGTGCCTCGCGCAGCTTCATGATGAAGTTGTAGCGACGCCGGTGCCGGGTCAGACGCATGCGCTTGCTCGAGGTGACGGAGGAGATGAGTTGGCTCTTATTTTCGGGGCCAGCGGTACGCATAGTGTCGTACGTTTGGCTGGGTCGGCTGCTGTCCATGCTGACTGCGTAGTGCCAGCGCAGCGCGGGTTGTGAGCGGATTACACCTGGATGTCTCAGGGCCCAGGGTTCATGACTGGTGAGCACGGCCCCGAACTGGTCCAGGAACGCGCTGCCGTAGGTCTTGATCGACGACGGTTCGCCGGTGATGAAAAGGGTGTTCTCCCGCGGGCAGGGCAGCGGCTCGACGTGGCGGTGCCGGTTGTCCGGTGGCACCACGGGCAGGTCGTCGTAGACCACCAGCCAGTCGTAGTCGCGGCACGCGGCATCGAAGACGAACGTGCAATCGCCCCAGGCCTGGCCCGTACCGGGCAGTTGGCGGCGCCACCAGGTCTGGCGGGTGGGATCGCGCAGGCTGTCCTTGGCGAGGAACTTGACGGTGATCGGTGGTGGCACGTGACGGGACTCGCTGCGGGTTGGATGCCGAGGCAGGGAAGTGGCTGGCGAACCGTTATGGGACGCCCTGCGCGCCGGGGCGGATTCGGGTCAAGGCTAACCGAGCCATCGGTATCCGCCAACTGCTTCCGGAAGCACGCTTATAATGGGCTATCTCAAGGGCGGAACCGATGCGCCATCTTTACACCGCTCTGCTCTACCTTGCCACGCCGCCGATCCTGCTCAGGTTGATCTGGGCCGGTAGGCGCAACCGCGCCTACTGGCGACGCTGGCCGGAACGTTTCGGCTTCGTTTCCGACCCGATTCCGCCGGATGGAATCTGGCTGCATGCCGTTTCCGTTGGTGAGGTGATCGCCGCACTGCCACTGATCGAGCGCCTGCGCGCACGCTACCCGGAGCAGGCCATCACCGTGACCACGTCGACACCGACCGGATCGGACCGCGTCCGCGCCGCGCTCGGTGATAGCGTCCACCATGTCTACCTGCCCTACGACCTGCCCGGGGCCGTCAGCCGGTTCGTCAGCGCCGTGCGCCCGCGGCTCGGCATCATCATGGAGACCGAGTTGTGGCCCAACCTGGTTGCCTGCTGTGCGGGACAAGGGATCCCGGTGGTGCTGGCCAATGCCCGCCTGTCCGCCGGTTCGGCGACGGGCTACCGGCGGGTGGTTGGTCTGGCGCGGTCAATGCTCGGAGACCTGGCGGCAATCGCCGCCCAGGCGGAGGCCGATGCCGGGCGTTTCATCGCCCTGGGGGCCGACCCGGCAAAGGTGGTGGTGACCGGCAGCATCAAGTTTGACCTGGAGGTCGACGCGGCGACCGTGGCGGCAGGGCAGGCGCTGCGCGCCGAACTCGGCACCGGGCGCCCGTGCTGGATCGCCGCGAGCACCCATGACGGGGAGGACGAAGCGGTGCTCGATGCGCACGCTGCCATCCGCGCACGCACCCCGGACGCGTTGCTGCTGCTGGTACCGCGTCACCCGGAGCGCTTCGACCGGGTCGCCGCACTGTGCAAGGCGCGCGGTTTCAGCGTGGCGCGGCGAAGTCACGCCGCGCCTGCCGCCGGAGTCGAGGTCTACCTCGGCGACACCATGGGCGAGCTGCGGCTGTTCTACGCCGCTGCCGACGTGGCGTTCGTCGGTGGCAGCCTGGTGCCTACCGGTGGCCACAACCCGCTGGAGCCGGCGGCACTCGGATTGCCGATCCTGGTTGGGCCACACATGCACAACTTTGTGCGTATCGCTGATTTGCTAGGTGAGGCCGGTGCGCTGATGATCGTCAATGACGGCGCGGACCTTGCCGAACGGATCATCGGTCTCTTCGCTTCGCCGGAGCGTGCGGCGGCCGCGGGTGCAGCCGGTGGCGAGGTGGTGGTGCGCAACCGCGGTGCCCTCGAGCGGCTCGAGGCACTACTGGACGAGGTCATGGCGCGTGGCCCCGGAACATCCAGGCCAGGGGTCTGAGTCAGAACACGAACGGACGTTCGTCAGGCTCGTTTTCGAGTTTCGGCAGCACGCCGTCGAACAGCCCTTCGGTGGTCCACTCCTGCGGCCCGACGCGGGTGATCAGCTGCGCTTCCATCATCGGCTCTGAACCGATGACCACGAACAGGCGGCCGTCGATCGACAGGGCGTCACGCAGCGTCTGCGGCACACGGTCGAGCGCGCCACCAACGGCGATGGCGTCGTAGCGCCCAGGACCCTCGTCGAGGCCGTCGGCGAACAGGTCGGCGGCGGCCAGGGTAACGTTGTCGATGTTGCGTGCGGCGAGCTTTTCACCGGCTTCCTCGATGAAGGCCGTGCGCACGTCGATGCTGCGCACGTGGCGCGCGAGGGCGGCGAGGCAAGCGGTCAGGAAGCCGCTGCCGGTGCCGATTTCGAGGACGTTGTCATAGGCACCGATGGCCAGCGCCTGCAGGATGCGACCTTCGTACTTCGGGTGCAGCATGGCCTGGCCGTCAGCCAGCGGGATGGCGATGTCGGCATAAGCGAGGTTGCGGTAGGCCTGCGGGGCGAAGGCCTCGCGTGGCACGGAGCCCATGATGTCGAGGACCCGCTGGTCGAGGACATCCCACGGCCGGACCTGCTGTTCAACCATGTTGTAGCGGGCCTGGGCAAAGTCGACGGCGGTCATCAGGGTGATCCTCGGCTCATGTTGCAGGGCGGCAAAGATAGCCCTGATGCCTTTTCCGGTCAAGACGATAGCCGGCCGCGACGGGCCGTGGTCCGGCACGTCTGGCGGCGTTTCACGGCGGCATCGAGGCAGCCCGACGGGACGGCATTGCCCGGTAGAGTCCTTGCGGGGTAGTCGGGATTACGCTACCGTGATCTGCGTCAGCTGGGGGTGCCCCGCAGGGGGCTGAGAAACACCCTT
>QNFN01000246.1 GCA_003645555.1 Gammaproteobacteria bacterium
GACGGTTGTGCCGACCTGCTGCTGGTCGAGACCATTTTCGACACCCTGAAGGCCAAGGCGGCGATCTTCGCCCTGCTCGAACTGTTCGCCGAGCGTGGCCGACGCTGGCCGATCATGGTCTCGGGCACCATCACCGACGCCAGCGGGCGGACGCTGACCGGGCAGACGGCAGCGGCATTCTGGAACGCCGTATCCCACGCGGAGCCGCTCAGCGTCGGTTTCAACTGTGCGCTTGGGCCCGAACAATTGCGCGTCCATGTCGAGGAACTGGCGCGGATCGCCGATACTCATGTCAGTGTCTATCCGAACGCCGGGCTGCCGAATGCGTTCGGCGGCTACGATGAGAGCCCCGAGGCGATGGCCGCCGAAATCGGCGCCTGGGCCGAGGCCGGGCTGGTTAACATGGTCGGTGGCTGCTGTGGCACCACCCCTGACCATATCCGGGCCATGGTCGAGGCGGTCGCGCCACATGCGCCACGTGCCGTGCCGGCCATCCCGCCGAGGTGCCGGCTGAGCGGCCTCGAACCGCTCGAGATCGGACCCGACAGCCTGTTCGTCAATGTTGGCGAGCGCACCAACGTTACCGGTTCGGCGCGTTTCAAGCGATTGGTCATGGAGGGTGACTACGCCACGGCAATCGACGTTGCACGCGAGCAGGTGGCCAATGGCGCCCAAGTGGTCGACGTCAACATGGACGAGGCGCTGCTCGACGGTGCCGCCGCCATGACCACGTTTCTGAACCTGATCGCCGGCGAGCCCGATATCGCCCGCGTGCCGGTGATGATCGACTCCTCCGACTGGGCGGTGATCGAAGCCGGTCTGAAGTGTATCCAGGGCAAGGGGGTGGTCAACTCGATCAGTCTGAAGGAGGGTGAGACGGCGTTCCTCGAACGCGCCCGGCTGGTGCGTCGCTACGGCGCGGCGGTGGTGGTCATGGCGTTTGACGAAGAGGGCCAGGCCGACACGCTGGAGCGCAAGGTGGGGATCTGCACCCGCGCCTACCGACTGTTGACCGAAGAGGCCGGTTTTCCACCGCAAGACATTATCTTCGACCCGAATATTTTCGCCATCGCCACCGGTATCGAGGAGCATAACCGTTACGCCGTCGATTTCATCGAGGCGGTGGGCGCCATCAAGCGCGACTTACCGCATGCGCTGATTTCGGGGGGCGTCTCTAACGTCTCTTTCTCGTTTCGCGGCAACAACCCGGTGCGCGAGGCGATCCACGCCGTCTTTCTCTACCATGCCATTCGCGCCGGCCTCGACATGGGCATCGTCAATGCCGGCCAGCTGGCCGTCTACGACGACCTGCCCGAGGCGCTACGCGAGCACGTCGAGGACGTTGTACTCAACCGCCGTAGTGACGCCACCGAGCGATTGTTGGTGATCGCCGAGGCGTGCCGCGACAGCGGGGCCGAGGTGCGCGGTGAGGACCCGGCCTGGCGCGAGGCGCCGGTCGAAGAGCGCCTGGCACACGCGCTGGTGAACGGCATCGACGCCCACATCGAGGCCGACACCGAGGAGGCGCGGCTGCAGCTTGGTGTCCCGCTGGCGGTGATCGAAGGACCGCTGATGGACGGTATGAATACCGTCGGTGACCTGTTTGGTGCCGGGAAGATGTTCCTGCCGCAGGTGATCAAGAGTGCCCGGGTGATGAAGAAAGCCGTGGCGCACCTCGAGCCATTCCTCGCCGCGGAGCGTGCCGCGGGGGCGACCAGCCAGGGCCGGGTGCTGATGGCAACGGTCAAGGGTGACGTCCACGATATTGGCAAGAACATCGTTGGTGTTGTGCTCCAGTGCAACAGGTTCGAGGTGATCGATCTCGGAGTCATGGTTCCGGCCGACACCATCCTCGAGCGGGCCGTCGCCGAGAAGGTCGACATCATCGGGTTGTCGGGGCTGATTACGCCATCATTGGTCGAGATGGCCCAGATCGCCCGCGAGATGGAGCGTCGCAATCTCGATATCCCGCTGCTGATCGGTGGCGCGACGACTTCCAAGGCACACACCGCGGTCAAGATCGAGCCCGGCTACGGCAAGGCGCCGACAGTCTGGGTCAAGGACGCTTCGCGCGCGGTCGGCGTCGTTCAGAAACTTCTCAGCCCGGAACGGCGCGAGGGTTTTGCCACCGAGATTCGCGACGATTACGTCCAGGTACGTGAGTCCTTCGCCGAGCGGCAGCGTGGCAGCGAACGGCTGACATTGACCGCGGCTCGTGCCAATGCGTTGCAGATCGACTGGGCTGGCTACATGCCACCGGTCCCGCGCAACAGCGGCGTGCACGTGGTCGAAGACATCGATCTGGCGGTGCTCTGCGAGTACATCGACTGGACCCCGTTCTTCCTTACCTGGGAGCTGGGCGGCCGCTATCCGGCCATCCTCGACGACCCCAACAAGGGGCGCATGGCGCGCAGTCTGTTCGATGATGCGCGTGCGATGCTCGCACGGATCGTCGATGAACGCTGGCTGACGCCACGCGCTGTCTACGGCCTGTTCCCGGCCAACCGCGAAGGACGGGACGATGTTGTTGTCTGGACCGGCGAGGGGCGCACCGAGCCGCGAACGAGGTTTCGCTTTTTGCGCCAACAGACGCCACGACGTGCCGGCCAACCGAACCTCTGCCTGGCCGATTTCGTCGCCCCGTCGGGAACGCCCGATTATCTCGGGGGGTTCGCCGTCACCTCCGGGACGGAGGTTGCCGAGCGGGCGGCTGCTTACGAAGCCGAGCACGACGACTACAATGCCATCCTGCTCAAGGCCCTGGCCGACCGTCTCGCCGAGGCGCTGGCCGAGCATCTGCACGCCCGGGTACGACGTGAGTTCTGGGGTTATGCGGTCGATGAAGCGCTCGACAACGAGGCGCTGGTCAGCGAGCGCTACCGGGGTATTCGTCCCGCCCCAGGTTACCCCGCCTGCCCGGAGCACACCGAGAAGGGTGTGCTGTGGGAACTGCTCGATGTCGAGCTACGCACGGGTATCCAGTTGACCGAGAGTTTCGCCATGGACCCGGCGGCATCGGTCAGTGGTTTCTACTTCGCCCACCCCGACACCCGCTACTTCACCGTGGGCAAGATCGGTCGTGACCAGATCGAGGACTACGCCAGGCGCAAGGGTTTCGATTTTGCTACGGCCGAACGCTGGTTGGCGTCGAACCTCGGCTACACCCCGGACTGACCGATAACCCAGGGGCAGAGACCGGTTTCGCGGCACCCGTCGCGAGTTGACCACGACGCGAATAATACTTTACTATTTTAGTCAGGCATTGCGGTCTGCCGATGCAGGCATGAACACGAATTGAACTGACTGGAGATCGACAGCGATGAAATTATGGCGTTGCGTGGTATGCGGCTTCATCTACGACGAGAAGGCCGGCTTGCCCGAGGAAGGGATCTCGGCAGGGACCCGTTGGACCGACATTCCTGACGGCTGGGAGTGTCCTGAGTGCGGTGTTGGCAAGGATGATTTCGAGATGGAGGAATACGCCGCCTGATCAAGCTGCTTGCTCCAGCTGGATACGAGGGCCGGTCACTTGATCGGCTCTTTTGTTTCAGGCGTTTTGGCGAGAGACAGTACAGCAGCTATAGTGGTCTGGTTGTCCCGATATTTTTAAGGAGACTGAAGATGGGAACACCGATGACTGCTGTCACCGGCATCGGGCCGGCCGCGGCGGCCGTACTCGGCGAGCACGGTTTCGATAGCGCCGAGGCGCTTGCCAAGAGTTCGATCAATGCCCTGGTCAAGGTGCCGGGGTTCGGTCAGGTGCGTGCCGCGATGATCAAGGAGGCCGCACGGGACGTGATCAAGTCGGCAAAAAAAGGTACCGGTGGCAAGAAGGGCA
>QNFN01000247.1 GCA_003645555.1 Gammaproteobacteria bacterium
ACGACTCGGGGCGCTGCAACATGCGGTGACGCGGCTGGTTGACGACCTCAGCCAGGCCGGGACACGCCCGGTTCGCGATGCCTACGGTGATCCACTGCCGGCCCTGGCCGCCGGAGCTGGCGCCACCCCGGCACTCGAGCTGACGCGCGGCGGCTGGCCCAATCCGACCGGCCAACCGCGCAGCTCACTCCAGCGTGTGGGCTACGACCTGGTCGATCGCACCCTGGTGCGGCGGGTCTGGCCGGTGCTCGACCGCGCCCCGAACAGTGTCCCGCTGGAACAGCGTCTGCTCAACGGTGTCACCGCCATTGAACTGCGGTTCCGCGGGGATCGCCAAGGACGCTGGGAGTCCGCGTGGCCGCCGGCTGACGCCGCCCCCGGGCATTCAGCACTGCCGCTCGCGGTCGAAGTGACCCTTGAGGTCGAGGGCTTTGGCCGCATTACCCGACTGGTGGTGATCGGTGGCTGACCCAGTGCAAAGCCCAGCCTGCCGTCAGACGGGAGTGGCGTTGATTACCGCCCTGCTGGTCGTCGCCATCGCTGCCGCCATGGCCACCGCGATGACCCGCCAGCAACAACTCGAAATCCAGCGCAGCGCCAATATCCTCAACGCCGAGCAAGCTTACCTCTACGCCCTCGGTGCCGAGGCTTTCGCGCGCCAGGTGCTGCGCCGCGACGCCGAGGACGGCCGTATCGACCACCTCGATGAAGACTGGGCCTCGCTGGTACCGCCGACCGTAATCGACGGTGGCGACCTGTTCGGTCGCCTCGAGGACCTGACCGGTCGTTTCAACCTCAACAACCTGGTCGATGATGAAGGACCGGCGACCGTCCAGATAGCCCAGTTCCAGCGCCTGCTGCGCGAGTTGGAGTTGCCGATAGATACAGCATGGAATGTGGTAGATTGGCTTGATGGTGACCAGGATCCTTCACCCGCTGGAGGTGCCGAGGATCTTGAGTACCTGCGGCGTACACCGGCTTACCGCAGCGCCGGACGCCTCCTGACCAGCCCGAGCGAACTGCTGCTGATCGACGGATTCGACATGGCCGCCTACCAACGCCTGGAACCTCACGTCACCGCCTTGCCGTCCACGACCCCGCTCAACGTCAACACGGCATCCGCGATCCTGCTCCAGGGACTCGCCGACCTGCTCGACCCCGACATGGCCGAGCAACTGATCGACGCGCGCGGCGGTGACGGCTTCGCCAGTGTGGATGCCTTCCTGGACCAGGTCGGGACACTGGCCGGTGACGAACTCCGTGACCAGGTGGCAGAAACATCGATCACGATCGGTAGTAACTACTTCCTGTTCCAGGGCGAGGCACGTTTCGGGCGCGGTCGGGTGCAGCTGGCCAGCCTGCTGCAGCGCGCCGAAAGCGGTGCCGTAACGACCCTGCGCCGCAGCCGGAGGCAACTCTGACATGGCCGCGCAGCTGCTGCTCCGGCTCTCGAGTGATCCTGGCACGGCAATCGCCTGGCTGGCCTGCGATGATGGCCGCATCGTCGCCCAGGGAGCCGATGCCCTGACCGAGGCCCCGCCCCATGCCGAGGAGCGGCAGATCATCGCCCTGGCTCCCGGTGAAAGCGTTCTGCTGACCCGGGCCACAGTGCCCAGCCGCAAGCCTCACCACATCCGCAAGGCGGTTCCCTACCTGCTTGAGGAGCAGATCGCCGCGGACGTCACCTCCCTCCACTTCGCCATCGGCCCACGCGATGCTGACGGCACGGTAGCGATTGCTGTCGTCGACCGGGACCTGCTCGCGCACTGGCTGGAAACGCTTATCACGGCAGGCCTCGAGCCCGAGGCGCTGATTCCCGAACCTCTCGCCCTGCCCGACCCGGAAACGGGTTGGCTGCTGGCCGCCGGCGACACGACCGTCCTGCTGCGCAGCGGCACCTGTGCTGGCTGCGCCATGGAGCGTGACGCCCTGCCCCTGCTGCTCCGCGCGGCGCTCGCTGACACGGTGACGGCACCGGCATCGATCACGCTCTGCGGTATCGAGCCCGACGAACTCAAGGCCGCGGCGGGTGAACTCCCCGACCTACGATCCGCCGAGGTGAACGACCTGGCCACGCTGCTTGCACGCCGCGCCCCGGACAGCCCCTGCACCCTCGACCTGCTCCAGGGTCCTTTCGCCCGGGTACAGGACACACCCGTGGCCTGGCGCGACTGGCGCCGGGCCAGTGCACTCGCCGCCTGCCTGCTGCTGCTGCTGTTCGGCCAGCGCTGGTGGCAGGTGCAGCGCCTCGAGGCCGAAAGCAGCCGGCTGGAGAGCGAACTGGTAGCAACGCTGCAGACCGCTTTCCCGGACATCACCCGGGTGGTCGACCCGGTGGCGCAGATGCGCCAACGTCTCAAGCGTCTGCGCGGTGCCAGCAGCGATGGCCGCTTCCTCAACCTGCTTGCCGCCTCCGGCGACGCCCTGGCGCAGGAGCCGGGTTGGCAGCTCGCCGGCCTCGACTACCGCAATGACACGCTGCAGCTGCAACTGCGCATGCCTGGGTTCGACCACTTTGAGCGGTTGCGCGGGCGCTTTGTAGGCAACGACGGCATCACGGCCGAGATCGGCTCCCTCGGCAGCGTCGATGGCGAGGTGCGCGGCAGCGTCACCCTGCGGGAGCCCGGCGCATGAGCTGGCTGCAAACCCTGTCGGCGCGTGAACGCCAGGCCGTCACCGGTGGCGCCATCCTGCTCATCGCCATGCTGCTCTATCTCCTCGCCTGGGAACCGCTGGCCGAGCGCGAGCAGCAGCTCACCACGCGTGTCGAGCAACAGCGAATCCAGCTCGCCTGGATGACGTCGGCGGCCGCCGAGGCTGGCGCACTGACACCGCGCGGCGCCCCGTCCGGGAATAATGACGGAACCTCGTTACTGAGCCTGATCGACCGCTCAGCCACCGAGGCCGGGCTTGGTGCGGCGGTCAGGCGACTGGCCCCCGAGGGCGACCGTGGCGTCCGTGTCTGGCTCGGCGACGCCCCGTACCAGGCCACGATCCGCTGGCTGGAATCGCTGGGCCGGACCGGTATCCACCCGCTGAACGTACAGATGGAACATCACGAGACGGGCGGCCGTATCGAGGCCCGCCTGCTGCTCGGTCGCGCGACGTGACCCGAACCCGGCTGCTGGGAGCCGGCATCGCCGGCTTTACGCTGGCGCTGCTGTTCACCGCCCCAGCCGAACTGCTGCGCGAGCCGCTCCGGGAATCCCTGCCGGGAGCCCGGCTGGGCGCTATGCAGGGTCATCTGCTGGCCGGTCACGTAGCCCCGTTCTCGCTCGGTGGCGTGCCTTTCGACCGGGCGGAATGGCGCTGGCGTCCGGCGGCACTGCTCACCGGCCGGCTCGCCGTCGACCTCGTCCTGGAGCAGCGCGATTCGCGGATCGAACTGCGTGCCGTGCAGGCGCCCTGGTCTGCTGAGACGGAACTGCGGGAGGTCGCCGGCGATCTCGACCTCGAGCGGCTCGGGCGTGCGCTGCCACGCCTGCCCGGACGGGTCCGTGGTCAGCTCACGTTCGACGGGGTCGCCATCACGTTCGGTGCCGACGGCTGGCCGCGCCATGCCGCGGGCCGGCTCCGGCTGCACGCGGCGGAACTGGTCACCCCCATCGCCCTGCCTCTCGGCAAAGCCGAGGGCACGCTGGGCATGGATGGCAACCGTCTCGTGATCGGCTTCACGCTGTCACCCCCGGCGGCGATCACCGGGCGAGGCACCCTGCGCCTGGGCGCCGATGGCGCCTACGCACTCAGTGCCCGCCTTGCGCCAGGCAACCCGGCCGACCCGGAGATGACCGCATGGCTGCGCCTGGCCGGTCGCCAGGAGAGTGACGGCAGCGTG
>QNFN01000248.1 GCA_003645555.1 Gammaproteobacteria bacterium
GAACAACACTTTGCAACCCTTTCATGCGAAAAAAGCGACAGTTGAGCCATTATGTTGCGTTTTTACAACAGCTGCTAATACGCACACGATCCTTGCATCACTTTTCTTATTCATTCATGGCATTAGTGAATATTGGTCAGGTCATACCTCATGACATGACCTGGATAGCTCCCCACTGACCGTGTCGACCCAAGGGGCAGAACAGCCTAAACAGTGACGATTGTCGCATCACGGCACTTCAAGGAACCTCTGATCAAGTCATGAACTCGTATCTGGCACCCAGAATATCCAGCTTTTTCGTTGCAAAGCTGCGCAATAGCTAGCTATTACGTGCGCTTTGCTCCTCAAATCTGAACATTCTGAAGCACAATCTACTTCGTCCAGACTTAATCAGAGGTTCCTTAACGAACCCACAATATCGCCGGATGTACGTACGCGAGCACCGTCCCGATACCGTCACCGACCCGGCTCCTGTACCCTTTGATTCCCCGGCCTGACGGGCCGGCAGGCTGGCCGTGACACCCCATACATCTATTAGAGATCGCCCGGCACCCACTCATGCCTTCGCAGCTCACCATCAAGGACTACATCCATGAGAGCCAACTGACGCTCAACCGGACCGTCCTGGCGCTGGTGGTGATCGGCCTACTGTTTGCCGCCCTGATCGGACGACTGACCTGGCTGCAGGTGGTCAGCTACGCCCACTACCAGGAGCTGGCGCAGGACAACCGGGTCAAGATCGAGCCGCTGGTGCCGACCCGTGGCCTGATCGTCGACCGCCACGGCCGTCGCCTGGCGGAGAACCTGCCGGCCTTCAGCCTGGAGTTGACTCCCGAACTGGTCGACGACCTGGAGACCACGCTCGCTGCCCTCGGCGAGCTGGTCGAGATCTCCGACAGCGATCTCGAGCGCTTCCGTAAGCTGGTGGCGCGCCAGCCGAACTTCGAGCGCCTGCCGCTCCGTTTCCGCCTGACCGACGACGAGCTGGCACGACTGGCGGTCAGCCGTCACCGCTTCCCCGGCGTCGACGTGCAGGCGCGCCTCGACCGCCACTACCCTTACGGCCCGGCACTGGCCCACGCCCTCGGCTACGTCAGCCGTATCAACGTCGAGGAGTTGCAAACCCTCGACCCGATCAACTACCGCGGCTCGACCCATGTCGGCAAGCTCGGGGTGGAGAAGGCGTACGAGGCGCTACTGCATGGCGAGGTCGGCCTGCAGGAGGTCGAGGTCAATGCCCAGGGACGTGAACTGCGGGTACTGGAACAGGCGGCGCCGGTGCCGGGGCAGGACCTGCGCCTGGCGCTCGATGTCGACGTACAGGCCGCAGCGATTGCGGCGCTGGACGGCCGCCGTGGCGCGGTGGTGGCCATCGACGTCACCGACGGCGGCGTGCTGGCATTGGTCAGCGAACCGGCCCACGATCCCAACCTGTTCGTCCACGGCATCTCACGCAAGGACTATGCCGAGTTGACCGGGTCGAAAGCGCGGCCACTGTTCAACCGTGCCCTGGTCGGCCGCTACCCGCCGGGCTCGACGATCAAACCATTTATGGGCCTCGCCGGGCGCGCAACGGGCGCCACCACGCCCGGCAAGCGGAAGTACTGCCCCGGCTTCTATCAACTGGAAGGGCGCGAACACAAGTACCGCGACTGGAAAAAACAGGGCCACGGCCCGGTCGACCTGGAGACCGCCATCACCCAGTCCTGCGCTGTCTATTTCTACAACCTCGCCAATGAACTCGGCATCGACCGCATCCACGATTACCTGGTCGGCTTCGGCTTCGGCCGCCCGACCGGCATCGACGTCGGCGGCGAAAGCGGCGGCCTGCTGCCGTCACGTGCGTGGAAGCGCGCCGCGCGCAACCTGCCATGGTACCCGGGCGAAACACTGATCACCGGCATCGGCCAAGGCTTCATGCAGGCGACCCCGCTGCAACTGGCGGTAGCGACAGCGCAACTCGCGCGCGGCGGCCTGGCACTGACCCCACGGATGGTGCTTGAGCCTGCCCCACCGCCGCCGACGCGACCGCCGCCTTCGGTGGCTATCAATCCAGACCACTTCCGCCTGATCGTGGGCGCGATGACCGACGTCGTCCACGGGGCGCGCGGCACGGCACGACGCATAGGCAAGGGCGCCGAATACCGGATCGCCGGCAAGACCGGCACGGCACAAGTGTTCACCGTCGCCCAGGAAGAGGAGTACGAGGAAAAGGAGGTCGCCGAGCACCTGCGTGACCACGGCCTGTTCATCGGTTTCGCCCCGGCCGACGATCCGCGGATTGCCGTCGCCGTGGTGGTCGAGAACGGCGGCAGCGGCAGCCGCTCGGCCGCCCCGGTCGCCCGCGTGGTGATGGACAGTTACCTGCTCGGGAATCTCCAGTGACCCAGTACGAGTTCGCCGAGGACCGCCAGGCGCCGACCCTGATCGCGCGCTTTATCCAGCGCACCCACATCGACATGCCGCTGCTGGTGACCATGCTGCTGCTCGCCGGGTTCGGCCTGGTGGTGCTGTTCAGCGCCGGTGGCCAGGATCCCGGCCTGCTGCAACGTCAGGCGGCCCGACTCGCCGCCGGCTTCGCCGTGCTGCTGCTACTGGCGCAGGTGCCTCCTTACCTGCTGCGCATGTGGACACCGTGGCTGTTCGCCGCCGGCCTGCTGCTGCTGCTGGCGGTGCTCGGCCTGGGCGTCATGGGCAAGGGAGCCCAACGCTGGCTCAGCCTCGGACCGATCCGCTTCCAACCCTCGGAGATGATGAAGCTGGCGGTGCCAATGATGATCGCCTGGTACCTTGCCGAACACCCGGTACCACCGCGTCCGGGACGGATCATCGCCGCGGTAGTCATGATCGCGGTGCCCGCGGTGCTGGTCGCCCGCCAGCCTGACCTCGGCACCGCGCTGCTGATCGCGGCTGCCGGCTTCTTCGTCCTCTACATGGCTGGTCTGAGCCTGCGCCTGATGCTGCTCGGCGGCCTGGCGGCGATCCCCGCCGGCTGGGTACTGTGGCAGTTCGGCATGCGCGACTACCAGCGCAACCGGGTGCTCACCTTCCTCGACCCGGAACGCGATCCGCTCGGCGCCGGCTACCACATCATCCAGTCGAAAATCGCCCTCGGCTCCGGCGGTGTCTACGGCAAGGGCTGGCTCAACGGCACCCAGTCGCACCTGGAGTTCCTGCCCGAGCGCTCGACTGACTTCATATTCGCGGTGTTCGGCGAGGAGTTCGGGCTGATCGGTGCGCTGCTGCTGCTGGCGCTCTACCTGCTGCTGATCACCCGCGGGCTCTACATCACCACCCGCGCCCAGGACACCTTCTCCCGGCTGCTCGCCGGCAGCATCACGCTGACCTTTTTCGTCTACGTCTTCGTCAACACCGGCATGGTCAGCGGCCTGCTGCCGGTGGCGGGTGTGCCGCTGCCGCTGATCAGCTACGGCGGCACCTCCATGGTGACCCTGATGGCCGGTTTCGGTATCCTCATGTCGATCCACACGCACCGTCGGCTGCTGCCGACCTGAAGGCCCCCGATATCCTAAGGAACCTCTGATCAAATCATGAACTCGTATCTGGTGCCCATAATGTCCGGCTTATTCGTTGCAAAGCTTCGCAATAGTTAGGGAACCTCTGATTAATTCATGAACTCGTATCTGGCGCCCAGAATGTCCAGCTTTATCGTTGCCAAGCTGCGCAATAGTCCAGCTATTACGTGCATTTGGCGCCTCAAATCTGAACATTCTGCATCACCATCTACTTCGCCCAGAATTAATCAGAGGTTCCTTAGCTATTACGTGCGTTTTGCGCCTCAAATCTGAACATTCTGAAGCGCAATCTACTTC
>QNFN01000249.1 GCA_003645555.1 Gammaproteobacteria bacterium
ATTTGAGGCGCAAAACGCACGTAATAGCCAGCTATAGCGAAGCTTTGCAACGAAAAAGCTGGACATTCTGGCCGCCAGGTACGAGTTCATGATTTGATCAGAGGTTCCTTTAATGCCTTGAGCTCACGGCGGCCCGGTTGGGCGCCATAATAGTTTACCAGACTAGCCTGAATTAGAGGCTTCGCCAGCCAGGGCTGAATCGATGGCGGCGCGGATCGATGCCGCGTCGAGGCCGGCATCAGCCACCACGTCAGCCGGACTGCCATGGGCAAAGAAACGGTCCGGGATGCCGATCTGCAACAGTCGGCTGGCAGCGCCGTTACGGTGCAGGTGCTCGGCAACCGCACTGCCGGCGCCACCGGCGACGACGTTCTCCTCGAGCGTCACCAGCAGGTCATGACTCGCCGCGAGGCGGTCGACCAGGTCATTGTCCAGTGGCTTGACGAAGCGCATGTCGGCAACCGTCGCATCCAGGCTATCACCTACCTCGAGCGCATTGCCGAGCAGGCTGCCGAAGGCCAGCAGGGCGACGCCACGCCCCTCGCGGCGCACCACGCCACGCCCGATTTCGAGCGGCAGATCGTCACCACTGGGCTGGACACCGCGGCCGGTGCCACGCGGGTAGCGTACCGCCGACGGACCGTCGTGGGCGAGCCCGGTGCTGAGCATGCGCCGGCACTCCTCCTCGTCACTTGGGGTCATCACCACCAGGTTCGGTATGCAGCGCAGGTAGCTGAGATCGAAGATGCCGTCGTGGGTGGCGCCGTCATTGCCGACAAAGCCGGCCCGGTCGATCGCGAGCAGCACCGGCAGGTTCTGCAGGGCGATGTCATGGATCAACTGATCGTAGGCCCGCTGCAGGAAGGTGGAGTAGATCGCCACCACCGGCCGCAGACCCTCGCAGGCCATGCCAGCGGCAAGCGTGAGTGCGTGCTGCTCGGCGATGCCGACATCGTAGAAGCGGTCTGGATAGGCGTCTGCAAAGGCAGTCATGCCCGAGCCGGTGCACATCGCCGGGGTGATGGCGACCATCTCGGGGGTGCGCTCTGCCGTGGCGCTGAGCCAGTCGCCGAACACCTGTGAGTAGCTCGGGCCCGAGGGTTTGCCCTTGTGCAATTTGCCGTTGCTCGGGTCGTAGCGGCCGACACCGTGGTAGGTCTGCGGTTTGGCCTCGGCCGGCGCGTAACCCTTGCCCTTCTGGGTGACGATGTGCAGGAACTGGGGGCCGCTGCGCTCGCGCAGGTTACGCAGGGCGGTGACCAGGGTTGGCAGGTCATGACCGTCGATTGGTCCGATGTAGTTGAAGCCAAGCTCCTCGAACAGCGTGCCAGGCATGACCATGCCCTTGAGGTGTTCCTCGGCGCGACGTGCCAACTCCTCGAACGGCGTGTGGCTGAGCATGCGCTTACCACTCTCACGCATGCTCGAGTAGACCGGGCCGGAGAGCAGGCGGGCGAGGTAGTTGGAGAGACCGCCGACGTTGGGCGATATCGACATGTCGTTGTCGTTGAGTACCACCAGCAGGTCGACGTCGAGGTCGCCGGCATGGTTCAGCGCTTCGAAGGCCATGCCGGCGGTCAATGCACCGTCACCGATCACCGCTGCGACCCGGCGCCCGTTGTTCTGTTTCTGTGCGGCCACTGCCATGCCCAGCGCGGCGCCGATAGAGGTACTCGAATGGCCGGCGCCGAAGGCGTCATAAGGGCTTTCCGCGCGCTTGAGAAAGCCCGACAGTCCGTCGCGCATGCGCAGGGTATCCATGCGCTGGCGCCGTCCAGTCAGCACCTTGTGGCCATAAGCCTGGTGGCCGACATCCCAGAGGATGCGATCTTCTGGTGTCTGGTAGACGTAATGCAGCGCGACCGTCAGTTCGACCGTGCCGAGGCTTGAGGCGAGGTGGCCGCCGGTCTTGCCGACGCTCTCGACCAGGAACCCGCGCAACTCCTCGGCAACTTGCGGAAGCTTCGATTCCGGCAGGTCGCGCAGGTCACGCGGGATGTCGATCGCGCTGAGCAGGGGGAAACGTGGGTCGGAGGTCATCGTCTGATGGTGCTGTCGTGGACCGGGAATGATGCGTGCTGGGGACGGTCGGTGCAAGCCGGGGTGGGTATGCGGGGTCTGGAGGTGATCACGAAGGTCGTGTGGATCGCGCCCTGTAGGTCGGGCTTCAGCCCGACAGGGCCGATGTCGTATGCATGGTGATCCTGATCCCTGGGTATTCCAACCCTTGTAGGTCGGGCTTCAGCCCGACTGCGGCCGTGTCGGGCTGAAGCCCGACCTACAAATTGATAGAGGTTCCCGGGTAGGCGCGGGGTCGCTGAACAGGCCGGGCAGCGAGGTTCGCCTAGTAGCTGCGGGCAACGATGTAGGTGGCCAGCTGGCGTAGCGGCGCGGCGCGTTCGTCGAGGCGGTCGAGGCTGGCCAGGGCGTCAGCGCAGAGTTCGGCCGCGAGGCGCTTGGATTCGGCCAGGCCGAGCAGGGCGGGGTAGGTTGGTTTTTCCTGGGCGGCATCAGAGCCCCGTGGTTTGCCGAGCGTCGCGGTTTCACCCTCGATATCGAGTATGTCGTCACGGATCTGGAACGCCAGTCCGATGCATTTGGCGTAGTGGTCGAGGCCATCGGCGACAGCATCGTCGATGCCGTCGGCACAGAGCACGCCGAGCCGGACGCTGGCCCGGATCAACGCCCCGGTCTTGTGGATGTGCATGTTCTCCAGCTGGGCCAGGTCGAGGCGCTGGCCGACCCCGGCGAGGTCGATCGCCTGGCCGCCGGCCATGCCGCGTGAGCCGCTGGCCAGCGCCAGGGTTTCGACCATGCGCAGCCGGGCCGTGGCGTCGCAGGGGATGGTGTCGTCGTGGGCAAGGACGTAAAAAGCCAGCGTTTGCAATGAATCCCCAACCAGCAGGGCGGTCGCCTCGTCGTAGGCGCGATGGCAGGTCGGGCGACCTCGGCGCAGGTCGTCGTCATCCATTGCCGGCAGATCGTCGTGCACCAGCGAGTAGGCGTGGATCAGTTCCACCGCGCAGGCCGGGCCGTCGAGCCCGGTGGCGGGCAGGCCGAGTGCCAGACCGGTGCCATAGACCAGAATGGGGCGGACCCGTTTGCCGCCCGCCAGCGCCGCATAGCGCATCGCCTCATGCAGCCGGGGTGGTGACGTGCCAGCATCGGGCAGCCAACGCTCGAGCACCTGCTCGACCCGCTCGCGACCAAGCTGCATCAGGCCGGCGAGGGCATCATCCATCCGTCGGTGGGTCCAGGGGGGCGAGGGATTCGTCATCGCCAGCGCCGGTCAGTACGCGCACTTTCTGCTCCGCCTGGGCAAGCTCACGCTGGCACAGTCGGGTCAGTTCGATACCGCGTTCGAACGCCTTCAGCGAGGCCTCGAGTGGCAACTCGCCCTGCTCGAGGTCCTGGACCAGTTGTTCGAGTTCGGCGAGCGCCTTCTCGAAGTCGATAACGGGCTTTTTCGCCATCGTGACGCTTCCTTGGGCGAGGAATATCAATGAGGTGTGAACGGCTTCTGGCTGTAGCGCCGGGCCAAGTTACCGCGCTCGTCAAGACCGGTCAATGCAACCCGTTTCACCTACTGGATTGAAGCGCTAGACTAGCGCCCACTTCGAGAGGACTCGCACTCAATATGCCCTGGATCATACCGCCACTGATTGTCCTGTGGCTTCTGTTGCCTTTGGTGACATCGGCCCAAGTGCCGGTAGAGTCAGACCCCGGTATCGAGGACGACCTGCGCGGCCTCAAATTACACTTGGATAAGCCTTGGGAGGAAGGAACAATTGTTTTTCCGCCTTTCCCAGAGGACGACGACGGCCTG